>NZ_JBDJPF010000073.1:0-28385 GCF_054957865.1 Streptomyces xingningensis | reverse complement strand
CCCCCCCCCCCCCCCCCCCCCCCCCCCCCCCCCCCCCCCCCCCCCCCCCCCGCCCTTGTCCCATGGCAGGGGGCACGGCTACTTGCGCATGACCTCCGGCTCATGACGGCGCAGCAAACGTGCGACCGCGAATCCGCAGGCAACGCCCAGCGCGATGAGCACCACCAGGTCCATGCCCCACTGGCTCGCGGTGTGCGCCCAGAGCGGGTCGAGGTTCTTGGGGTTGCCCTTGTCCATCGGCGCCATGACGTGGGAGAGGTCCAGCGTGGTGCCGGCGCCGGCGACTGCCCAGCGGGACGGCATCAGCCAGGCGAACTGCTCGATGCCCGGCGAGTCGTAGATCTTGAACATGATGCCGGTGAAGACCACCTGGACGATCGCGAACATGACCAGCAGCGGCATGGTCTTCTCGGCGGTCTTCACCAGGGCGGAGATCACCAGGCCGATCATCATCGAGGTGAACCCGAGCGCGATGATCACCAGGCAGATCTCGGCGGCCGGGAGGCTCTTGAGGATCAGGCCCTCGGTCGGGAGCTTGCGCACCGAAAAGCCGATGGCGCAGATGATGACGCCCTGCACGGCGGTGATCGCACCAAGGACGATCACCTTTGACATCAGATAGGCGGAACGGGACAGGCCGACGGCCCGCTCCCGTTCGTAGATCACCCGCTCCTTGATCAGTTCACGTACGGAGTTGGCGGCGCCGGAGAAGCACATGCCGACCGCGAGGATCAGCATGATGGTGCCGGCGTCCTGGTTGAAGTGCCCCTTGGTCGGCGCCCCGAGCCCGAAGTCGGAGGGGATGACACAGCTCACCCCGCCGAGCACGGCAGGCAGGAAGAGCATCAGCCCCACGAAGCCGCGGTCGGAGGCGATCACCGAGACATAGCGGCGCATCAGCGTCCACAGCTGGGAGCCCCAGCTCTGCGCCTTGGGCGGGCGCACCAGCTGCGGCTGTACATGCACGGACTGCGGCGCGACGGCGTCGATGTCCGCCGCGTACATCTGGTAGTGCTGTGAGCCGCGCCAGCGGCCCGCCCAGTCGTAGTCGCGGTAGTTCTCAAAGGCGGAGAAGACATCCGCCCAGCTGTCGTAGCCGAAGAAGTTGAGCGCCTCCTCGGGCGGGCCGAAGTAGGCGACCGAGCCGCCGGGCGCCATGACCAGCAGCTTGTCGCAGAGCGCCAGCTCGGCCACCGAGTGGGTGACCACCAGGACCGTACGGCCGTCGTCCGCCAGGCCGCGCAGCAGCTGCATCACATCGCGGTCCATGCCCGGGTCGAGGCCGGAGGTCGGCTCGTCCAGGAAGATCAGCGACGGCTTGGTCAGCAGCTCCAGCGCCACCGAGACCCGCTTGCGCTGCCCGCCGGAGAGCGAGGTGACCTTCTTGTCCCGGTGCACATCGAGCTTGAGCTCGCGCAGCACCTCGCCGATCCGGGCCTCCCGCTCGGCGGGGGCGGTGTCGCCGGGGAAGCGGAGCCGGGCCGCGTACCGCAGCGCCTTACGGACGGTGAGCTCCTTGTGCAGGATGTCGTCCTGCGGCACCAGGCCGATGCGCTGCCGGAGCTCGGCGAACTGCTTGTAGAGGTTGCGGTTGTCGTAGAGGACGTCGCCCTGGTTGGCCGGACGGTAGCCGGTGAGGGCCTTCAGCAGGGTGGACTTGCCGGAACCCGAGGGGCCGATGACCGCGATCAGGGACTTCTCCGGGACGCCGAAGGAGACATCCTTGAGGATCTGCTTGCCGCCGTCGACCGTCACGGTCAGATGGCGGGCCGAGAAGGAGACGTCGCCGGTGTCGACGAACTCCTCCAGGCGGTCGCCGACCAGGCGGAAGGTGGAGTGACCCACACCGACGATGTCGTTGGGGCCGATGACCTGCCGGCTGACCGGCTGGCCGTTGACATAGGTGCCGTTGTGGCTGCCCAGGTCGACGATCTCAAAGCGGCCGTCATGGGTGGCCCGGAACTCCGCGTGGTGGCGGGAGACCTGGAGGTCGGCGACGACCAGCTCGTTCTCCAGGGCGCGGCCGATGCGCATCACCCGGCCGACCGCCATCTGGTGGAAGCTGGTCGGGTTGCGGTGGTCTCCGTAGGCCGGCGGAGCGCCGTCCGCACCGCCGGGCGTGTGCTGCGAACGCTCCGGGGCGTGCGCCGGGTCCGCCTGGGCCGCCGCCTGCCGCGGGATGTACGGCTGCTGCTGCCAGGCGCCCTGCTGCTGGGGCTGCTGGGCCTGCGGCGACTGCCACGCCCAGCCCTGGCCCGGCTGCTGGTGCTGCGGTGGCTGCCCGGTGTGCTGCCCCGGTCCGTGCGGTGCGGCCAGCGCGGTCTGCGCGCCGTAGAGGTCCGCGCTCGGCGCGCCGACGGTCAGGTTCAGCCGCGGGCCGTCCGTCGCATTGCCCAGGTGCACGGCCGAGCCGGGGCCGATCTCCAGCTGGTGAACGCGCTGCCCCTGGGCATAGGTGCCATTGGTGCTGTTCTGGTCCTCGATGACCCAACTGTGCCCGCCCCAGCGGATGGTGGCGTGCCGCCACGAGACCCTGGCGTCCTCCAGCACCACATCACCCTGCGGATCACGCCCGAGGGTGTACGACCTGGACGGGTCCAGCGCCCAGGTCTGTCCATTCAATTCCAATACGAGTTCAGGCACTCCATGCCCCACTACTTGTCCCCCGGTGTACCCCCTGCTGTCAGGGAGTCTAGGGATGGCGAACATCGGGAGGAACTATTTCAGGCGCAGTCGCCCGATCGAAACCCGGGCTTGCCACGCTCCGGCAGCAGGCGCGGTTGACGGAGCCGGACCCTCACCGGACAGTGGTAACTGCCCAGGGAAATACGCGGATTGCGTGGATCCGGGCCATTGGTGTGGATCGGGGGGCGTGATGACCGTCGCCAGTGGCAGCCGCACGGCACGCGGCGCCGATCTGCTGCTCGCCGCGATAGCGGCGGTGAGCTGGTCCTTCCTCGCCATGGCCGCGGTCGCCGCGCTCGGCCTGCATCTGCTCGGCGCGGATGGGGCGGGCTCGCTCGGCCCGATGGCCGCCGCGCTGATCGTCCTCGCGGTCGGCGGCTCCGTCAGCCCCTCGGGAGCGGTGGAAGCATTCGGCCTCAAGGGCGCGGGGGCGCACACCACCATCGACCTCGCGCCACTGGGAGTGAGCCTGGTCGGGGCGCTGTTCCTCGGCTGGGTCTTCGCCCGCTCGCTGCGGACCGCCGGGCTCACCATCCGCGGCCCCGAACTCGCCGCCCGGGCGGCCGCGGTGGCCGCGCTCTTCCTGCTGGTCCTCGGCGGGCTCTGCTGGGCGGGGTCGTCCGGCATCACCTTCGACGGCAAGAGCCTGGGCCTCGGCGGAGGCAGCGGCTCCGGGCTCGGGGTCATCGGCGACATCGGCGGCGGCCTGGCGGACGGGCTCGCCGGGCTCGCCCGCACCAAGGCCACGGTCGGCCTCACCCTGCGGACCGGGCCTTCGCTGCTGGGCGGCGCGGTGTGGGTGCTCGCGGTGCTGCTGCTCACGGTGCTCGCCGCGCGCCGGTCCCCGCTGCCCCCCGGCTGGGCCGCCCTGCACCGGGGCGTGCGCCCGGCCGTCTCGGCGCTGTGCACCGTCCTGGTGCTGGCGGTCGGGGCGGGCTGGGCGGCCGCGGCCGTCGCGGCGGCCGGAGACGACCACCCCGGGCGGGTGACGGGCGCGGCACTGCTCGGAGCGCCCAACGGCGTGTGGCTGGGGGTGCCGCTCGGCCTCTTCGTCCCCTGGCGCGGCACGGCGAGCGGCTCGCTGCTGCAGATGCTGCCCGACCCGCTCGACACCCTGCTGAACGCCAAGGCCGACGAGCCGGTGACGGTCGGCCGGCTCGCCACGCTCGAGCCCTGGGTGTGGCTGCTGACCGTGGCGTGCGTACTCCTGATGCTGCTGGCGGGGGTTCTCACCGCGGTCCGTACGCCACGCTCCGGGCTGGGGGTCGCGGCCTTCACCGCGCGCTGCGCGCTGTCACTGGGCGCGGCCACGGCGCTGACCCTGCCGCTGCTGGTGCTGGCGACCCGGGTGAAGGCCGACGCGAGCCTGGCCGTCCTCGGGGTGGACGCCGTGGACGCCGGGCTGGATCTGCACGGGAACGCGCCCGTGGCACTGGCGCTGGGAGCGCTGTGGGGACTGGGCGCGGGAGCGGTCGGCGGGCTGCTGGCCCGGGCGACGGGCGCGGCGGGCCGCCGGGCCTCTCCCCTGGCGCACGGCACCGGCCGCCCCCTCGCCCCGCCGGCACCGGTCGGGGAGCCCGGCCCCTACGGCCCCTCGGCGCCCCACCGGCCCGCCCGGGACGAGACCAACCCCTATCTGCGCCCCCCGGCCGACGGCCCCTACCGGACCCCGCCGCACCGGGGATGGCCGGGACGGGACGAGGAGCCGCCGCACCGGTAGCCGCCCGGTGAACAGTGCGCCGGGGCGCCGCTCCCCCTGCGGGCGGCGATCGGGCACCGGATACGGTAGAAGAACCATGAGCGCATCGCAGACCCCGCCTGCCACCGCCGTCGCCGGTGACGATGTCCCCACCCTCCTCGTCAAGATCTTCGGGAAGGACCGGCCGGGCATCACCGCCGGGCTCTTCGACACTCTCGCCGCCTATGCCGTCGATGTGATCGACATCGAGCAGATCGTCACCCGGGGCCGGATCACCCTGTGCGTACTGGTCACCGCGCCCGCCGGGGGCGGTCCGGCGGAGGGCGGACTGCGGAAGACCGTGCACAGCTGGGCCGAGTCGATGCATCTGCAGACCGAGATCATCTCCGGCCTGGGCGACAACCGGCCGCGTGGCACCGGACGTTCGCATGTCACCGTGCTGGGGCACCCGTTGACCGCCGAGTCCACGGCGGCCATCGCGGCCCGGATCACCGGGACCGGCGGCAACATCGACCGCATCTTCCGGCTCGCCAAGTACCCGGTGACCGCGGTGGAGTTCGCGGTCTCCGGCGTGGAGACGGAGACCCTGCGCACCGCCCTGGCCACCGAGGCCGCCAAGCTGGGGGTGGATGTGGCGGTCGTGGCGGCCGGACTCCAGCGGCGGGCGCAGCGCCTGGTCGTGATGGATGTCGACTCGACGCTGATCCAGGACGAGGTCATCGAGCTGTTCGCGGCGCATGCGGGCTGTGCGGCCGAGGTCGCCGAGGTCACCGCCCGGGCGATGCGCGGTGAGCTGGACTTCGAGCAGTCGCTGCACGCCCGGGTGGCGCTGCTGGCCGGGCTGGACGAATCGGTCGTGGACAAGGTCCGCTCGGAGGTACGGCTCACACCGGGCGCCCGGACCCTGATCCGCACCCTGAAGCGGCTCGGCTTTCAGGTGGGTGTGGTCTCCGGTGGGTTCACCCAGGTCACGGACGATCTGCGGGAGCGGCTCGGCCTGGATTTCGCCTCGGCCAATACGCTCGAGATCGTCGACGGCCGGCTGACCGGGCGGGTCACCGGGGAGATAGTGGACCGGGCGGGCAAGGCCCGGCTGCTGCGCCGGTTCGCGGCTCAGGCAGGGGTGCCGCTCGCCCAGACGGTGGCGGTCGGCGACGGCGCCAACGATCTGGACATGCTCAATGCGGCGGGCCTGGGGGTGGCGTTCAATGCCAAGCCGGTGGTGCGGGAGGCCGCACACACCGCCGTGAATGTGCCGTTCCTGGACACCGTGCTGTATCTGCTGGGGGTCACTCGCGAGGAAGTCGAGGCGGCCAACACCCACGAGTGAACGGGGCACGAGCGACCGGAGCGGGGGCGCGGGCCGTGCCCCCCGCTCCGCACCCCACTTCCCCAAGACCGCTACTTCCCCAAGACCGCTTACTCGTGGGGGCTCCAGAAGGCGGCCAGTCGGCCGACTCCGTGCTCGACGGCCTTCCAGGAGCCGTTGAAGGTGATGACCGCGATTGCCGAGGTGGGGAATCCGGAGCGGTTCATCCGGGGCAGGAGATCGCCCTCGGCCTCGCCGGCCAGGGCGTCGGCGAGGGCGTGCATACCGGGGTTGTGCCCGACGACAAGCAGGTCGTCCACCTCGTCGGAGACCTCGTTGACCAGTGCCATCAGCTCGCCGAGCGAGGCCTCGTACAGCTGCTCCTCATAGACCGTGCGGGGGCGCTGCGGCAGCTCGTGCACCGCGAGCTTCCAGGTCTCGCGGGTACGGGCGGCCGTCGAGCAGAGGACCAGTTCGGGAGCGATGCCGGAACCGGCCAGCCAGCGGCCGGCGACGGGTGCGTCCTTGCGGCCGCGGTCCGCGAGGGGGCGCTCATGGTCGTCAACGTCGGACCATTCGGCTTTGGCGTGCCGGAGAAGGACGATCCTGCGGGGCGTTTCGACGCTCATGCCGTCCAGCTTCGCATGAAACCAGCCGCGTGGCGCGGGGTGTTGACAGGCTCGCCCCGCCGGGTGGCACCGCTCACGGCAGCCACTGCCCGACGGAGTGCCGCACCAGCTCGATGGCATGGGAGGCGGAGAGACCGCCGCCGGTGTTCCGCGCATCGGCCGACGCGGGGGTGGCCAGCAGGATGAAGAGCGCCACAAAGGCGACGGCGGGCAGTGCCACGGCCCACCACGGCAGCCGGATCTGCGGGGTGTCGGGGGTGCGGGTCTGCGTGCCGGCAGGCATGGCCCACTCTCCTTCGAGGTGGTCTCCGAGCGGTTCGGTGCACCACGCCATCGCGGTGCACTCAAAAACCTACGGAGCAGGGCCTTGTTCTCCCATCCGGTAAGCCACCCACTTACCCCTGAGGCTCGCCCCCTAGGGGATGGTGGGGCCTGCACCACCATGCGCCGCCGGGAGGACGCCGAGGGGGCGGCCGTCGCGGTGGATCAGGCTGTCGCGGCGGGTCAGCGCGAGGCGATCGTCGCGATGATCCCGATGACGACGGTGATGCCGAACATCGTGCCGAGGATGGTGAGCAGGGCCTTCTGGCCATTCTTGGGATTCGGTTCGAGGACGGGCATGGCGCCAGTGTCCCATCCCTATGCACGGGCCGGAGCCGCGGGTCCGATTTCGTCCTCGATGACGCGGTCCCGGCCGGCCAGCACACCCGCCACCGCCTGAGGCACCATCAGGGCCGCCATCAGGGCGATCGGCAGCCCCCAGCCGCCGGTCTGCTGGGAGAGCCTGCCCACCAGCACCGGGCCGGGGATGGAGAGGAGGTAGCCGAGGCTCTGGGCGAACGCGGACAGCCGCACCACGCCCGCGCCGGTCCGGGCCCGCATCCCGATCATCGTCAGCGCCAGCGGGAATGAGCTGTTGGCGACGCCGAGCAGCAGCGCCCAGGCCCAGGCCCCGGCGGCCGGGGCCAGCCAGAGCCCGGCGTATCCGGCGAGCCCGAAGGCGACCAGGAGCAGGACCAGCGGGCCCTGGTGGCGCATCCGGGCCGCGATGCGCGGCAGGAGCAGGGAGAGCGGGACGCCCACCACCATGGTCACCGCCGCCAGCACTCCGGCGGTGGAGGCAGGCACTCCGCCGTCCCGGAAGATCTGCGGCATCCAGCCCATCACCACATAGGCGCCGCTGGCCTGGATGCCGAAGAAGACGGCCAGCGCCCAGGCGGTGGGGCTGCGGGTGATGCGGGTGACGGACGTGTCCTGGGAGGCGGTGGCCGGGTCGTCCGGACGTTCGGTGCGACGGCGGGCGACGAACAGCCAGGGCAGCGCGGCCGCGGCGGCGAGCGCCGCCCACGCGCCGAGGCCGAGCCGCCAGCTGCCGTCCAGCGCATCGGTCAGGGGCACGGTGGAGGCCGAGGCGATGGCGGCGCCCCCGGCGACGGCCATGGAGTACAGGCCGGTCATCGGGCCGACCCGGTCGGGGAACCAGCGCTTGACGACCACGGGCATCAGCACATTGCCGACGGCTATGCCGGCCAGCGCGAGGGCGCTGAGGAGCAGGAAGCCGACCGTGCCGCCCATGAGCGGCCGCAGGACGAGACCGGTGGCGATCGCCGTCAGGCCCGCGCAGACCACCGCGGCCGGTCCCCAGCGGCGGGCCAGCCGGGGCGCGGCCGGTCCGAGGAGCGCGAAGCACAGTGCGGGGATGGAGGTGAGCAGCCCGGCGACGGTGCCGCTCATGCCCAGGCCGTCGCGGGCCTCCTTCAGGAGCGCGCCCAGGCTGGTGACGGTGGGCCGGAGGTTGAGGGCCGCGATGACCAGGCAGGCGGCAAGGGCCCGGCGCCGCCAGGGCGAGGCGGATCCGGCTTGCGGGGCGCCGGCGCGGGACGTCCCCGCGGCGCGGGCTGTCACGGGTGATTGCTCGTCGGCCATGGTCACGTACCATATACGCAATCACCGAATCATGGGATGAATGAATTATGCCGTTGACCTCCCCCCGCCGTACCCCGCTGGTGGACCAGGTGATCGCCCAGCTGCGCAACCAGATCACCTCCGGCGAGTGGCCCGTCGGCGCCCGCATTCCCACCGAGCCGGAGCTGGTCGAGCAGCTGGGGGTGGCCCGCAACACCGTCCGCGAGGCCGTCCGCGCCCTCGCCCACAACGGTCTGCTGGACATCCGGCAGGGCTCGGGCACCTATGTGGTCGCCACCAGCGAGCTGGCCGGAGTGATGAACCGCCGCTTCGCGCACGCCGACCCGCTGCATGTGGTGGAGCTGCGCAGCGCGCTGGAGACCAAGGCCGCGGCGCTGGCCGCGCGGCGGCGCACGGCACAGGACCTCCGGCAGCTCGAAACGCTGCTGGAGCGCCGCGCGGACGCCTGGCGGACGGGCGACCCGAAACGCTTCGTGGAGGCGGATGTGATCTTTCACACCGCGGTCGTCGCCGCCGCCCACAACGAAGTGCTGACCGAGCTGTACGCGGACCTGGGCACCGTGGTGCGGGGCTTCCTGCACGCGGACATCACCGCGGAGCCGCGCCCCAGGGAGCTGAGCGACCACGCCCGGCTGGTCGCCGCGATCCGGGCCGGCGATGCCGCGGCGGCCGGGGCGGAGGCGAGTGCGCACCCCTACAGCTGCCGCCCCATGGACGGCGGATAGACGGCGGATAGGGGCCCCGGCCGTCACCGGGGAGCGTGGGTCAGCCAGGCATTGCGGATCTTCAGCCAGCAGCGTTCGGCCAGCGCGACATGGCGGGCCGGGCCCACCGTGACCGGGGCGGTGTCCATGGCCGGATCCCACCAGCGGGCGCACTGGACGTGCAGTTGGACACGGTCGGGGTAGGCATTGCCGTTGTAGCAGTCGGCGGTGGCGTGGGAGCCACGTACCCGGGTGTGGCACTCGGCCTCGAGCGGCTCCCCGGCGGCGGCGAGGGCGGCCGGGGCGGCGGATCCGGCCAGCGCGGCGGCGCTGAGCAGGAGGGCGGCCGCGCGCCGGAAGGGTAGGGAAGGGGTTGTCACGCCCGTACCTCCTCCCCCGGGTGCGCTCGGGAAGATCCCGGTCCTCACCAGTGTGCGGGCGGGCGGCCGCGTCCACGACTCGGGAACGGCCGAGGGCCGTGGGGCACTGTGCCCCACGGCCCTCGGCAGGCCCGGTGTCCTCAGGCGCCCATCATGTGGACGCCACCGTCGACATGCACGATCTCGCCCGTGGTGCGCGGGAAGAAGTCCGACAGCATGCCGACGACGCCACGGCCGGCCGGCTCCGGGTCGGCCAGGTCCCAGCCGATCGGGGCGCGGTGGTTCCAGACGTCCGCGAGCTCCTCGAAGCCCGGGATGGACTTGGCGGCCATCGACTTGAGCGGGCCGGCCGAGACCAGGTTGCACCGGATGCCCTTGGGACCGAGGTCACGGGCCAGGTAGCGGTTGGTGCTCTCGAGGGCCGCCTTGGCCACGCCCATCCAGTCGTACTTCGGCCAGGCGATCTGCGCGTCGAAGGTCAGGCCCACGATGGCGCCGCCCTGCGGCATCAGCGGCAGGCAGGCCATGGCCAGTGACTTGTAGGAGTACGCCGAGACCTGGACGGCCGTGGAGACGTCCTCCCAGGCGGCCTCCAGGAAGTTGAAGGCGCCCTGCGGGCCGAAGGCGATCGAGTGCACGATGCCGTCGAGACCGGCGCCCTCGCCGAGGTGCTCGCGCACCTTGTCCGCCAGACCGTCCAGCTGCTCCTGGTTGGTGGCGTCCAGCTCGATGACGGGAGCCGGCTCGGGCAGCCGCTTGGCGATGCGCTCCACCAGGGAGAGCCGGCCGAAGCCGGTCAGGATGACCTCGGCGCCCTCGTTCTGGGCGACCTTGGCGGCCTGGAAGGCGATCGACGCCTCGGTGAGGACGCCGGTGACCAGGATGCGCTTGCCTGCGAGGATTCCACTCATGACGTTCAGTGACCCATGCCCAATCCGCCGTCGACGGGAATGACGGCTCCGGTGATGTATGCGGCCTCGTCGGAGGCGAGGAAGCGGACCGAGGCGGCGATCTCCTCGGGCTGTGCGTAGCGGGCCAGCGGCACCTGCTGCACGATGTTCGCGCGCTGCTCGTCGGTGAGCACCCGCGTCATGTCCGTGTCCACGAAGCCCGGCGCGACAACATTGACGGTGATGTTGCGAGAGCCCAGCTCACGGGCGAGCGAGCGGGCGAAACCGACCAACCCCGCCTTGGAAGCGGCGTAGTTGGACTGGCCCGCCGAGCCCAGCAGACCCACCACGGAGGAGATCAGCACCACCCGGCCCTTGCGGGCGCGCAGCATGGCCCTGGAGGCGCGCTTGACGATCCGGAAGGTGCCGGTGAGGTTGGTCTCCACCACCGAGGTGAAGTCCTCTTCCGACATGCGCAGCAGCAACTGGTCGCGGGTGACGCCGGCGTTGGCGACCAGCACCTCGACCGCGCCCTGCTTCTCCTCGATCTCCTTGTACGCCTGCTCGACCTGCTCGGGGTCGGTGATGTCGCACTTCACCGCCAAGAAGCCCGCGGGCGGCTCGCCCGAGCGGTAGGTGATGGCGACCTTGTCGCCCGCCTCGGCGAAGGCGCGGGCGATGGCGAGGCCGATGCCCCGGTTTCCTCCGGTGACGAGAACCGAGCGGCTCAAAGGATCACCCTTCCATTTTGCGAATCCGTGGGTGGAGCTGAACTACACGAACGTATCGGTAGAGGTCGCCCGAGAGACAATCGGTCCATGACAGGGGCGGTGGACGGTCACTGTTGGATCTCTACATAACAGCCCTGGACCGCCCCCGCTGCGCGGGCCGCCGCCTGGGCAGGATGCACGGCGACGACCACCGGGAGGTCCCGTGCCCCATTCCATCGACGCGTCATTCCTCGCCCTGCCCCTGCGGCCGCTCGCCGACGCGGCCCTCGCCCGGGCTCGCTCCCTGGGTGCGAGCCATGCCGACTTCCGCTTCGAGCGGGTGCGCAGCGCCTCCTGGCAGCTGCGCGACGCCCGGCTCTCCGGTTCCACCGATGCCACCGACCTCGGCTACGCGGTGCGCGTGGTGCACGGCGGGGCCTGGGGGTTCGCCTCCGGTACGGTCCCGGCGGCGGACGCCGCCGCGCGGGTGGCCTCGCAGGCCGTCGCGATGGCGAAGCTGTCCGCCAAGGTGATCGCGGCGTCCGGGTCCGCCGAGCCGGTGGAGCTGGCCGACGAGCCGGTGCACGGGGAGCGGACCTGGATCTCCGCATATGACGTCAATCCCTTCGACATCCCCGCCGCGGACAAGACCGCCCTGCTCGCCGACCGGAGCGCACGGCTGCTGGCCGCCGACGGCGTCTCGCATGTGGACGCCTCACTGCTGACGGTGCAGGAGAACAAGTTCTATGCGGACTCGGCGGGCACCACCACCACCCAGCAGCGCATCCGGCTGCACCCGCAGCTCACCGCGGTGGCCGTGCACCCGGTGACCGGCGAGTTCGACTCGATGCGCACCCTCGCGCCGCCGGCCGGCCGGGGCTGGGAGTATCTGACCGGCACCGGCTGGGACTGGGACGCCGAGCTGGCCGAGCTGCCGTCGCTGCTGGCGGAGAAGCTGCGCGCGCCGAGCGTGCGGCCGGGCTCATACGACCTGGTGATCGATCCGTCCAATCTCTGGCTGACGATCCATGAGTCGATCGGCCACGCCACCGAACTGGACCGGGCCCTCGGCCATGAGGCCGCCTACGCGGGCACCTCCTTCGCGACCCCGGACCTGCTGGGGACCCTCCGGTACGGCTCGCCGCTGATGAATGTGACCGGCGACCGGACCGCCGAGCACGGCCTGGCGACCGTCGGGTACGACGACGAGGGCGTGGCCGCCCAGTCCTGGGACCTGATCAAGGACGGCGTCTTCACCGGCTACCAGCTGGACCGGCGGATCGCCAGGCTCGCCGGCCTCGGGCGGTCCAACGGCTGTGCGTACGCCGACTCCCCCTCGCACCTGCCCGTGCAGCGGATGGCGAACGTATCGCTGCGCCCCGCGCCGGGCGGGCCGTCGACCGACGAGCTGATCTCGGGGGTGGAGCACGGCCTCTATCTGGTCGGCAACCGGTCGTGGTCGATCGACCAGCAGCGGTACAACTTCCAGTTCACCCAGCAGCGGGCGTACGCGATCCGCGGCGGCCGGCTGGCCGGGCAGCTGCGGGATGTCGCCTACCAGGCGACCACCACCGACTTCTGGGGCTCGATGACCGCCGTGGGCGGCCCGCAGACATACGTCCTGGGCGGCGCGTTCAACTGCGGCAAGGCCCAGCCCGGCCAGATCGCCGCCGTCTCGCACGGCTGCCCCGCCGCGCTCTTCCGGAGCGTCAACGTCCTCAACACCGCGCGGGAGGCCGGTCGATGAGCAGCCGTCAGGACACTCCGCAGGAGATCGTCGAGCGGGCGCTGTCCCTCTCCCGGAGCGACGGCTGTGTGGTGATCGTCGATGAGCGGTCCACGGCCAATCTGCGCTGGGCGGGCAACACGCCGACCACCAACGGGGTCACCCGGGGCCGTACGGTCACCGTGATCGCGACCGTGCACGGCGCGGCGGGCACCGCCTGCGGGGTCGTGATGCGCTCGGCCGTCACGGCCGGGGAACTGGAGTCGCTGGTACGGGCCGCCGAGGCCACCGCCCGCGCCGCCGGCCCGGCCGAGGACGCCCAGCCGCTGGTGACGGGCCTGCCCCGGTCCCCCGACTTCACCGAGGAGCCCGCCGAGACCTCCGCCGCCGTCTTCGACGGCTTCGCCCCCGCGCTCGGCGAGTCCTTGGCGCGGGCCCGTTCGGCGGGCCGCGAACTGTACGGCTTCGCCCACCATGAGGTGGTCTCCAGCTATCTGGGCACCTCGGCCGGGCTGCGGCTGCGCCACGACCAGCCCACCGGCCGGGTGGAGCTGAACGCCAAGTCCCCGGCGAGCGGCGGCTCCACCTGGACGGCCCGGGCCACCCGTGACTTCACGGAGGTGGACCCGGTGGCGCTGGACGCCGAACTGGCCGGGCGGCTGGCCTGGGCCCGCCGCCGGACCGAGCTGCCCGCCGGGCGGTACGAGACGCTGCTGCCGCCGCATGCGGTGGCGGATCTGCTCGTCCACCAGCTGGCGCGGTCCGATGCGCGGGGCGCCGCCGAGGGCCGTACGGTCTTCTCCTCGCCGGGCGGCGGCACGAGGGTGGGCGAGAAGCTGTCGGAGCTGCCCCTGACGCTGCGGAGCGATCCCTCGGCGGCCGGGGTGGAGTGCGCGCCGTTCGTCCTCACCCGCGGCTCGGACGCCGCCCGGTCGGTCTTCGACAACGGCCTGCCGCTGGGCGCCACGGACTGGATCCGGGACGGCGTACTGGAGCGGCTGGTCACCACCCGGCACAGCGCGGCCCTGACCGGCCTGCCGGTCGCTCCCGGCCCCGACAACCTGGTCCTGGACGCGGGCGGCACCCGCTCCACGGCGGAGCTGATCGCCTCGAGCGGGCACGACGGGCCCGCCCTGCTGCTGACCTCCCTGTGGTACATCCGCGCGGTGGACCCGGCGTCGCTGCTGGTGACCGGGCTGACCCGGGACGGCGTGCTGCTGGTGGAGCGGGGCGAGGTGGTGGGCGAGGTCAACAACTTCCGGTTCAACGAGTCCCCGGTGAGCCTGCTGTCCCGGGCCACCGAGGCGGGCGGCACCGAACGCACCCTGCCGCGTGACCACATCAAGTACTTCAACCGGGCCGTGATGCCCACGCTGCGCATCCCGGACTTCAACATGAGCTCCGTCAGCAGGGGGGTGTGACCCCCGGAGCCGGGAGGGGTGGGACAGGCCGGGCCGGGAGGGTGGGGCGAGCAACGCCGAATAGACTGGGCGCGTCCAGCCTGTCCCACCTCTTCCGACTCCTCAGGAACGCCATGACACGCCTCGGCGAATCCGTCGCCCGCGCCAGCGAGCTCCTCGCACAGGATCTCTCCACCGACTCCACCGTGGAGCGGCTGCTCACCGAGACCAAGGCGCGGCGCTATCTGGACCTGACGGATCTGCCGGCCAAGGAGCAGGCCGCCCTGATCGCGGGCCGCGCGGTCGAGGTGCTGCCCGGCGAGGACAGGCTGGCCGAGCGGATCGAGGAGCAGCGGGCCGCGGGCAAGGGCCTGCACATCAAGCTGGGCATCGACCCCACGGGGACCGATGTCCATCTCGGCCACACCGTGCCGATGATCATCCTCAACCGCTTCCAGCGGATGGGGCACGAGGTCACGCTGCTGATCGGCGACTTCACCGCCAAGATCGGCGACCCGACGGGCCGTACGGCCGAGCGCCCGCCGCTCACCGACGACGACATCGCCCGGAATCTCTCGGGCTACCGGGAGCAGGTGCGGCCCTTCTTCGACTTCGAGCAGGTCCGCTTCCGGCAGAACAGCGAGTGGCTGGCGCCCTACACCTTCCCGGAGCTGCTGGCCCTGCTCACCCAGGTGCCCGTCTCCCAGCTGTTGCAGCGCGAGGACTTCCGCAACCGCCTCGCCTCGGGTTCCGGCCTGACGATGTCGGAGCTGCTGTACCCGATCGCCCAGGGCCTGGATTCGGTGGCACTGGACTGCGATGTGGAGCTGGGCGGCGCCGACCAGCTGCTCAACCTGCAGATGGGCCGCAAGCTGATGGAGCTGCGCGGGCAGCGGCCGCAGCTGGTGGTCACCATGCCGCTGATCGAGGGCACGGACGGCACCGGCGCCAAGATGTCCAAGTCGAAGAACAACTACGTGGGGCTCGGCGCGCCCGCCGACGATGTCTTCGGCAAGATCATGTCGGTCCCGGACCGGCTGATGGAGCCGTACCTCAAGGCCTGGAGCGAGTGGACGGACGAGGAGATCGCTCTGGTGCTCTCCCGGGTGGCGGACAAGTCGCTGCACCCCATGGACCTGAAGAAGGTCCTGGCCGGCGAGGTGGTGGCCGCGCTGTACGACGTGCGGGCCGCGATGACGGCGCGCGCGGGCTTTGTCGCGCAGTTCTCCCGGAAGAGCTTCACCGAGGTCGGGGCACTGCCGGTGGTGGACGCGGCCGAGCACGGCGGTGAGCCGGTCACGGCCGTGCTGAGCAGGGTCCTGGGCTTCCAGCCGAGCGCCTCGGCCGCCCGCCGGGTCGCCAAGCAGAACGGGCTGCGGCTGGTGATCGAGACCGGTGACGGCCAGGAGTCGGTGGTGCTCGCCGAGGCGGAGGCCATCCGGCCGCTGGCCGAGGTGGTCGGGGAGGCGCTGGCCAAGGCCGGGGCGGTCGCCGGTGGTGGCGTCTACCTCAAGGCCGGGCGCAGGATCGCCGAGGTGCGCGGCCTGTAACGGCCCACGGCGGCCGGGGCGGGCCCGGCGGACGGCACGCTGGAGCCCCGGTCTCGTGCCCGGCCGGGTCGCGGCGTAACGTTGAGTACAACCCGGTGCGAGGAGCGTCGGCGAGCCAATCGGGTGGTGGACGGCGTGCGGAAGCAAGGCGGTATGGAGGTCTTCCGGATCACCGGCGCCCGGCAGGGGCTGGCGGATGACGTGCGCGGCCGGCAGCGGCGCTATGTGATCTCCATGGGCATCCGGACGCTCTCCGTGATCCTCACCGTGGTGCTGTGGAACGTCGAGCGCTATATCGCGCTGGGCACGCTGGTGCTCGGTGCGCTGCTGCCGTATGTGGCCGTGGTGATCGCCAACGCGGGCCGGGAGAACGCCCCTTCCCTGCCCGGCACCTTCGTCCCCGCGCCGACCAGGCCGGCCCTTACCTCCGGCCCCGCCGGAATGCCGGACTCCACGCCGGGGAGCGGCCGTGACGGCCAACAGCCGGACCGGAACTGACTTTTCGGTTTTGGGTGGCGATCTGACAAGCTCAAGAAAACCTCAAATCAATCATGTCTTTCGGTGCCCTTCGCAGGGCTCTCCGTGACATACTTCGTAGGCGCTCCGCATCCCCCGTCGGAGCGACTGACCGACGCCGGGCGGCTCCCCCCGTGGCTGCCCGGCGTCGTCGTGCCCGTAGAGTCTCAGGGTGAACTCCCCCGAAACCACCGTGATCTGCTCCGCCAAGGGCTGCCATGCCGCGGCGGTATGGGTGTTGGCGTGGAACAACCCCAAGCTGCACACCCCCGAGCGCCGCAAGACCTGGCTCGCCTGCGATGAGCATCGCGAGCACCTCGCCAACTTCCTTGGTCTGCGGGGGTTCTTGAAGGACGTGGTCACCCTGGCGGAGTGGGAGAAGACCGCGGGCTCCTGACCGGACGCCCCCGGTCCGGCTACCCCCCGATCGCCGACATCGGCCGGCTCGGCTGCAGGAACGCCGGATCGTCGATCCCCGACCCGGCCCGCTTGCCCCGCATCGCCCGCTCCCACAGCCGGGCGACCTCTCCGTCCGTCCCCCCGGACCGCAGCGCCCCGCGCAGATCGGTCTCCTCGGTCGCGAACAGACAGCTGCGCACCTGTCCGTCGGCCGTCAGCCGGGTACGGTCACAACTCCCGCAGAACGGGCGGGTGACGGAGGCTATGACGCCGACCCGGGCGGGGCCTCCGTCGACGGTCCAGCGCTCGGCGGGGGCGGAGCCGCGCCCGTCCTCGCCCTCGGCGGTGAGGGTGAAGCGGGTGCGCAGGCTCGCCAGGATCTCCTCGGCGGTGATCATGCCCTCGCGCTTCCAGCCGTGCTGGGCATCGAGCGGCATCTGCTCGATGAAGCGCAGTTCATAGCCGTTCGCCACGGCCCAGGCGAGGAGTTCGGGCGCCTCGTCCTCGTTGTGCCCGCGCATCAGCACGGCGTTGACCTTCACCGGGGCGAGCCCCGCGGCACGGGCGGCGGCCAGCCCGTCCAGTACGTCCTGGTGGCGCTTGCGCCGGGTCAGCTCCGCGAAGACGGCGGGGCGCAGGGTGTCCAGCGAGACGTTCACCCGGTCCAGGCCCGCCTCCCCCAGCGCCCGCGCGGTGCGGGCCAGGCCGATGCCATTGGTGGTCAGCGAGAGCCGGGGCCGCGGGGTGAGAGCGGCGCACCGCTCCACGATGGAGACCAGCCCGGGCCGCAGCAGGGGCTCGCCGCCGGTGAACCGGACCTCGGTGACGCCGAGTTCGGTGACCGCGATGCGGACCAGGCGGACGATCTCGTCGTCGGTGAGCAACTCGGGCTTGGCGAGCCACCGCAGGCCCTCTTCGGGCATGCAGTAGGTGCAGCGGAGGTTGCAGCGGTCGGTCAGTGAGACGCGGAGATCGGTGGCCACCCGACCATAGGTGTCCATGAGCACGGTGCGGCCCCTCCCGCGGACTGGAATGTTCAGTAGTTCCGCAGGTTACGCGATGCCCCCAGAACCTCAACATCTTGTTGAGGTTCCGGGGGCATCCCGGGCGGCTCAGTGCGCGCCGTAGCCGGTCAGGGATCGCACCTCGAGCTCGGCGTACTTCTTGGGCTCCACGGACCGGCTGGTGAGCAGCGAGGCCACCCAGCCGAGCAGGAACCCGAGCGGGATGGAGACCAGGCCCGGGTTGCCGAGCGGGAACCAGTCGAAGCTCATGCCGGGGAAGAGCGCCTTCTCATTGCCGGAGACCACCGGGGAGAAGATCACCAGCGTCACGGAGGAGGCCAGTCCGCCGTAGATCGACCACAGGGCGCCCTGGGTGGTGAAGCGCTTCCAGAAGAGGCTGTAGAGGATGGTGGGGAGATTGGCGGAGGCGGCGACCGCGAAGGCGAGTGCCACCAGGGCGGCCGCGTTCAGCCGGTGGGCGAAGATGCCCAGGGCGATGGAGATCCCGCCGATGGCGATGGCGGCGAACTTCGCGGTGAGGATCTCCTCCTTCTCGCCGGTCTTCCCCTTGCGGATCACATTGGCCCACAGGTCGTGGGCGAAGGACGCGGACGAGGCCAGGGTGAGGCCGGCGACCACGGCGAGGATGGTGGCGAAGGCGACGGCGGAGATGACCGCGAGCAGGATCGCACCGCCCGTGGAGCCCGCGCCGCCGCCGACCTCCTCGGCCAGCAGCGGGGCCGCGGTGTTGCCCGACTCATTGGACTTGATGATCGCCTCGGAGCCGACCAGGGCCGCCGCGCCGAAGCCGAGCGCGATGGTCATCAGGTAGAAGGCGCCGATGATGCCGATGGCCCAGTTCACCGACTTCCGGGCGGCCTTGGCGGTGGGCACCGTGTAGAAGCGGATCAGGATGTGCGGCAGTCCGGCGGTGCCGAGGACCAGCGCCAGGCCCAGCGAGACGAAGTTGAGCTTGGAGGTGCCGTCCTTGCCGTACTGCAGGCCGGGCTCGAGGAACGCCTTGCCCTTGCCGCTCTTGTCGGCGGCGTGGCCGAGCAGCGTCGACAGGTTCCAGTCGAACTTGTTGAGCACCAGGATGGTGATCAGCAGCGTGCCCGCGATCAGCAGCACCGCCTTGACGATCTGCACCCAGGTGGTGCCCTTCATCCCGCCGATCGTCACATACAGCACCATGACCAGACCGACCAGGACGATGATCCAGCGCCGCGCCCCCTCGCCGCTCGCCCCGAGCAGCAGCGCGACCAGCGCCCCCGCGCCGACCATCTGGGCCAGCAGGTAGAAGATCGAGACGACGATGGTGGAGACCCCGGCGGCGGTGCGCACCGGCCGCTGCTTGAGGCGGTGGGCGAGCACATCGGCCATGGTGAAGCGGCCGGAGTTGCGCAGCGGTTCGGCGACCAGCAGCAGCGCGACCAGCCAGGCGACGAGGAAGCCGATGGAGTAGAGGAAGCCGTCGTAGCCGAAGAGTGCGATGGCCCCCGCGATGCCGAGGAAGGACGCGGCGGACATGTAGTCGCCGGAGATGGCGAGGCCGTTCTGGAAACCTGTGAAGGAACGGCCGCCCGCATAGAAGTCGGTGGCGTCCTTGGTCTGCCGTCCCGCCCAGACGGTGATGCCGAGCGTGATGGCGACGAAGACCGAGAACAGCGTGATGATCAGGGTGCGGTGCTCGCCGGCACCGCCCGCGGCGAGCGGGTGGGCGGCGGTCGGCGCCCAGTTCATTGCCACAGTCATTCCGCCGCCTCCATCCGGGCCTTGATCGCCTCGGCCTTGGGGTCGATCCTCGCCGCGGCGTGCCGGGAGTACCACCAGGCGATCAGGAAGGTGGTGAGGAACTGGGCCAGCCCGAAGACCAAGGCCACATTGATGTGGCCCAGCACCGTGGTGTCCATGAGGCCGCCCGCGTAGTTGGACAGCAGCACATACAGCAGGTACCAGGCGATGAACGCGAGGGTGAGCGGGAAGGCGAAGGAGCGGTGGGCCCGGCGCAGTTCGCCGAACTCGGTGCTCGCCTGCACTTCGGTGAAGCGGTCGGGCTGTGCCGGAATGGTGGGGTGGCCGGCCTGTTCCTGCCCTTGGGGGGTCGTGGGGGTCCTCTCCACGGCCTCTTCTGAGTCCACGTCTTCTCCTGACGAAATGACTGACGCGTGCGGCGCTGATTTCACTGAATGACTGACACGGAGTGCGAGTCGAGGGTCACGCATCGTAGAGCGACACCGCAGTATGCGACAGAGGAGTGGTCGCCGAATGTCGCAGCGTGGGCCATGCGGGGCAATACCGCCCATGCATGGCCTCGTTGACCTGGTGTGAGCACCGAGCCGCCGCTGCCGCCACAGCCCCCCGGCCGACGTCCGTTCGGCATCGTCAGGTTGACGACTCCGATACCGGCCGTGCATTCGGACCGGCCCGCCGCGATCCCTACCGCGGGTCGCTGGTACGGGCCGAGGGTGCCGTTTCCCCCGTTGAGCATCGACACCCTGCGCGACTCCTGACGATCCGTCAAGTATGTCGATCGGGCACACCCTGAGACGAAGTGTCACGATGGAGGGCGACACCTGGCGAAGTGACCAGTTCTCAAGGCTTTCTTGGGGATTTCATTGCTCGCCTGCCACGATCGGCGCTAGCTTCACTCGTCATGCACCCGCCCAGGCATGGCATATGCCCGGGCGGCGTTTCCGATGATGTGGAGAATCCATGGCTCAGCTGCGTCCCAGACGCCGGCACGCGCTGCTCGCGGCGCCCGTCGGCCTGGCGCTCACCGCCTCGCTCGGCCTCCTGCCCGGTGCCGCCGCTGCCGCGCCGCAGGCCGCGCACCCGGCGAAGGCCCACGTCAGGACGGACGGCCCGCTGCTGTCGTACGTCGTCAACACGGGCACCGACCGCGCCACGCTCACCCGGGTGAAGAAGGCCGTCGGCGAGTACGGCGGCAGCGTCGTCACGGCCTACCCGCAGATAGGCGTCGTCGTCGCGCACTCCAAGAACCCCGACTTCGGCAAGAGCCTGCGCACCCTGCCGGGTGTGCAGTCGGCGGGCGCCACCCGCACCGCGCCGATCACCTCGGCGGCCACCACCGATGTCGGCAAGCCCGAGAAGCTCAGGCTTTCCAAGGCCCGGGCGCTGGCCGCGGCCAAGGCCGCGAAGCCCGGCAAGGAGCCCCTGGAGAGCCTGCAGTGGGATCTCGCCGCCATCAAGGCGGACCAGGCCGCGAAGATCAACCCGGGCAGCAGGAAGGTCACCGTCGGGGTCATCGACACCGGCGTGGACGACACCCATCCGGACCTGGCCCCGAACTTCTCCCGGGCGCAGTCGGCGAGTTGTGTCTCCGGCAAGGCCGACACCCGCTTCGGCTCCTGGCGGCCGTTCAACCCCGATGAGGACTACCACGGCACGCATGTGGCGGGCACCATAGCCGCCGCCCGCAATGGCATCGGCATCGCCGGTGTCGCGCCGGGCGTGAAGGTCTCCGCCATCAAGGTCAGCACGGCCAAGGGCAGCTTCTTCTACGCGGAGAGCGTGGTCTGCGCGTTCGTCTTCGCCGCCGAGCACAACATCGCGGTGACCAACAACAGCTACTACGTCGACCCGTGGATGTTCAACTGCGGCGACGACCCGGACCAGAAGGCGATAGCCGAGTCGGTCGGCCGGGCCGCCAAGTACGCCCAGGGCAAGGGCACCGTGAATGTCGCCTCCGCGGGCAACTCCAACTTCGACCTGGCGGCCAAGGAGATCGCGGACAACTCCAGCCCCAATGACACCAAGCCCGGGCCCCGGAAGATCGACCCGTCGAGATGCCTGGACGTCCCGGCCCAGCTGCCCGGTGTGGTCACCGTCTCCGCGACCGGCGTCAAGTCGCTGAAGTCGTACTACTCCAACTACGGCCGGGGCCACATCGATGTGGCAGCTCCCGGCGGCGACAACCTCCAGGTGCCGGACGCCCCCGCCAAGGACGGCCGCATCCTGTCCACCCTGCCCGGCGGCGACTACGGCTACCTCCAGGGCACGTCCATGGCCTCCCCGCATGTGGCAGGCGTGGTGGCGCTGCTGAAGAGCACCCACCCCAAGTCCAACGCGCAGGAAATCCAGTGGATCCTCAAGGCCCAGGCGAAGAACCCGGGCTGCCCGACCGCTCCCGCCGACGCGACCTGCACCGGCACCAAGAACATCAACAGCCACTACGGCTATGGCATCGTCGACGCCCTGGCCGCCGTCACGGACTGACGCACCGCCGTCACGGACCGGCGCACACCGAGGGGCCGGGCAGCCGCCCGGCCCCTTCCGTCCGCGCCACCGCCTGCTGCCTCAACACCCCCTCCGCCAGCAGCCATTGCGCCCCCAGATAGCTGAGCATGATCCAGAACTGGGGCACCGGCGCCTGTGGCCACCCCGCGAGCCCGCCCGCGATCAGCGTGTCCGACAGCGCGAACAGCGCACCCCCCGCCGCCGCCCACGACCCGGCCCGGGACGCGCCCAGCGCCATCGCGGTGAGCAACAGGCCGTAGAGCGCCACCGGCACCCGCAACTCCGCCGCCAGCCCCGGCCACAGCAGCGCCACCGTGCCGAGCCAGGCCGCGCCATAGGCGGCCGCCAGGCGGCGGGTACGGGCCCCGCCCGGCGCACCGTGCCGGGCGAACAGCGCGAGGTAACACCCGTGCCCGGCCGCGAACGCCCCCATCCCCGCCAGAAACGCGGCATCCCCGCCCAGCTGCAGCAGAGCGTCCCCCGCGCAGCCGAACAGCAGCGCGAGCGCCAGCAGCCGGGGTCCGCCGCGGTGCAGCACATACTCCGCGAGCAGCGGCATCAACACCGGCTTGGTGACCCGCTCCACGGACGCCTGGCCCGACAGCAACGCCCCGAGATGCGCACCCCCCGCCGCGGCGAAGGCGGTCAGCCGCCCGCGCACGCCCCTCATCCGACCCGCTCCGGCACCGGCTCGCCCAACCGCCGCTCCGCCCGCCGGGGTTGCCAGCCCGGCCCCCGGAAGACCCGGCCCGCCCGCTCCCCCCAGCTGCGTGCCGCCCTGATGTCCCGGGCGATGGCCGCGTACTCATGGGTGGCCACCCGCAAGGGGTTGTACGTCTGGATGTTCTTGGTCAGCCCGAACACCGGACGCTCCCCCTCCGGCACAAAGGACCCGAACATCCGGTCCCAGACGATCAGGATTCCGCCGAAGTTCCGGTCCAGATAACCGCCTTGGGAGGCATGGTGCACCCGGTGATGCGAGGGAGTGTTCAGCACATACTCAAAGGGCCTGGGCAGCTTCCCCACCCGCTCGGTGTGCACCCAGAACTGGTAGACCAGATTCGCCCCGGAACAGAACGCCACCGCCGCCGGATGCACCCCGAGCGCGATCATCGGCACATAGAACGGCCAGACGGTCCAGGTCGTCCAGGGCTGACGCAGCGCGGTGGTGAAGTTGAACTTCCGGCTGGAATGGTGCACCACATGGCACGCCCACAGAATTCTGCTGACATGGTGCCCACGGTGCGACCAGTAGTAGAAGAAGTCCTGCGCCAGCAGCATCAGCGGCAGCGTCCACCACAGCACCGGCACACGCAGCGGCGTCAGTTCATAGACCGCCGTGTAAACCGCGACGATCGGAATCTTCCACAGCGCATCGAAGACCAGGCTGCCCAGCCCCATGCCGACGCTGGTCGCCGCGTCCTTGACCGCATACCCCTCGGCCTCGTCATCGGGGTGCAGCCGGTAACTCACCACCTCCAGCGCGGTGAGCAGGACAAAGGCGGGGACTGACCACAACACGACATCGGGAAGGTGCGGCATATCGGCACCATAAGCAGGCCGATGGGCTTGCCGCTAGAGGTTGTTACCCCCGGGTACCGAATTGCGCGAGTCCGGCTCCTCCCCCCCCGTGACGATCACTCCTCCGCGGTGCGCAGCGCCAGCGCCGCGTCCCGCACATCCGGACACGGATGACGGCGCAGCGCTCGCAGCTGCTCGCGCCAGGGCGCGGCCCAGTCGGTGCGGCGGCCGCCGGTGGCGGTGAGCACGGCCGCGAACAGCCCGGTGGCATGGCCACCGTCCTCGGCCAGGGACCGGGCCGCGGGCCCCCACGCCGTGTCGCCGACGCGTCGCAACCGCAGCCGCCCGTCCAGTGCTCCGGCCGTCCGGACCGCGAGCGCGGGCCTGCCCTCGTGCAGCAGGGCCAGGTGCGTCAGCTCGGCCGTCAGGGTGGCCGCGGCGGCGTCCAGGTCGACGGTCTGGACCAGGATCTCGGCCGCCTCGGTGACGAAGTCTGCGTGGCCGCCGAGGAGTTCGGCCGCCTCCCGCGCCACCCGGCGGGCGGTGCGGGAGCCCGCCCGGCCCTTCCTGGACAGGTCGACGGCCAGGTGCCGGATGCGCTGACGGGCGGGCCGGTCGCGGGCCGGCTCCGCATCGGGTGTGCCGGGGCGGGCGTCGGCGGCGATCAGTGCCGCCAGGGCACCGGTGAGCGGGGTGGCATCCGACGTTCCGGACAGCACGACGGCACACAGTCCATTGGCCGCGGCTCGCCAGCCCGACCGGTTCTCCAGGTCGGTGACGGCAGCCGCCAGCATTCCGCCACCGGCCGTCGACCAGCGCGCCCACTGGCCGAGTGCCGCGTATCCACCGGCGGCGACCTCGGGGTCGTCGGTGTCACAGAGGGCTCGTATCAGCCCGGCATAGCGCGGCCGGTGCCGCTCCGGCAGGTCGAGCGGCCGGGTCCGGAGTACGGCCATGCGCAGTTCACGCCGCCCGGCGGCGGCGGATTCCAGCACCGTCCAGGCCTCCTCGCAGGCCGGCAGCCCGGTGCTGAACGCCACACAGGCGGCCTGCACATCGTGGTGCTGGTCCGGCCGCGCGCAGACCTCGGCGAGCAGGCCCGCCGCCTCGCGCACCGGCAGCAACGTGGCCGCGAGCCGCACGGCCTCCTTGCGGCCGGTCACCTTCACCCCGCTGTCCGCGAGCAGCAACCTGCGCAGCGCCTCGGCGAGTTGGGCGGGCGCGACATGGCGGCCCGCCCGGGCCGCCGCATAGACCGCAACCCGGGCCCGGTCCCCTCCGGCGTGGGCGAGGAGTACGGGCAGGTGCTCCCCCGGGCGCTCCGTCCGCGCGAGCGCGGCAAGGGCGGCCTCGGCCAAGGGCACCTCCGCGGAATCCGCGTACCGCAGCAGGAGCTCGGTGCCGTACTCCGGAATCCACGCGGCACGGCGGATCGCGTCGGCGCGCTGATGCGCGGGGAGTGCGGCATCGGCCGCGGCCCGGTCCAGCAGTCTTGCGGCGGCGGCCTGTTGGCGGGGCAGCCAACGGCTCGCGGCCGGGAGCACGGGCGGCAGCCAGTGGCTGCCCGCCGTCAGCAGCCGTCCATAGGGAGGGGTGTCGCCCAGCACCGCATCCAGCAGATCGGTACGGTGGCGGGCCAGCAGCCCGGCCACCCCGGGCACCGTGGCGAACGAGACGTCCAGGGCGAGGAGTTCGGCCAGCCGCTCGTCCCGGGTCCGCGGATCGTCCAGCCAGAGCGGGGCGGCCTGCCGGCCGAAGCTGTCGCCGCCGTGCCGGATCGCCCGGCGCAGCAGGTCCTGCAGCCCGGGCAGGGCGCGGGCGCGCTCGCCCAGTTCATCGGCCAGGGCGAGGGTCGACCGGAAGTCGGCCTTGCGGGCACCGGCTTCGAGTGACGGGCGCAGCGCCTCGAAGACCTCGTGCTCCTGTCCGCGCCGCAGGGCGCCGAGTCGCAGCCGCCCGGTGCCGGAGATCCGGTCGAGGGTGCGCAGCGCCCAGCCGGTCAGCGCCCGGGCGCCGGAGCCCGCATGCTCCCGAAGCACTGCCGCGGCCAGGTCGTTGAGGGCCCGGTAGCACTCTCCGGAGGTGTCGCGCGCCTCGACCGCATCGACCGTGATGCGCTCCAGATGCGGCGCGGCCTCGTCCGTGAACAGTGCCGGGTGGACGCGGGCGAGCGCGGCCAGCGCCGGGGAGCGCACCGGATCCTGCTCATTGCGCAGCCGCTTCAGGCCCGCCAGCAGTTCGGTGACGACGGCCGGGTCGCCCGAGTTGGCGGCGTTGCGGAACAGCAGCCGGTAGCCGTACGCGCGGTCCGTGGCCGCCGGGCGGCGGATCTCGGCCAGCAGCTCGGGCCGCGCCTCGGCCACCGGCAGATACGCGACGGCCGCCAGGACCGTGTGCCGCGGGGCCCCGCGCTCGCGGGCCTGGCGGGCCATCCGCCGCGCCTCGGCCTCGCGCCGGTTGCGCGGCAGCACCTCGAGGAGGCTGTCCGCCAGTACGGCGTGGCCGGTGCCCCGCCCGGCCATCGCCGCGTCGAAGCAGGCGGCCCGCCGGGACGGCGGCACTTCGCGCAGCAGCCGCGCCAGCGCGGTCTCGTCGCCGCTCATCCTCCGGGCCAACTCGGCGAATTCAGCGGGCTGTTGGCGCTCCAGGGTGCGTAGCACCGGCCGGGGCAGACCATGCAGGACAGCAGGTTGGCGCCCGGGCGCGAGCAGCAGCCGCGCGGTGCGTCCGGGGTCCGCGGCGGTGAGCCGGCCGAGTCGGCGGTGAACCTGCCAGGGCAGGGCCCCCGGGCACCACCGTTCCAGCAGGTCCAGCACCCGCGACGGCTCATACCCGATGGTGGCGGCCACGCTCTCCGCGTACGCCTGCCACCATCCGCGGCGCAGCCCCTCGGGCTCCGCGGCCAGCCGGCGCTCCGCCTCGTCGAGGATCGCGCCGGAGTGACGGGCGGCGAGCCCGGACCAGTTGCCGACGGCGTGGAAGAGCTGCGGCAGCAGCTCGGCGACCGTCTCCGGCCCGCAGGCGGACAACAGCCGGGCCGCCTCCCTATCGCCCCAGCGCTCCCGGACGGTCCGGATCAGCCCCTCGGCGAGCGCCGTACGCCGGCCCTCGACCAGGGCCCGGATCAGGCCACGCCGCACGACCACGGGGGCGTCCTCCAGCGCGGCCGCCACGGCCGCGTCCGGTATGAGCCCCTGCCGGACGACGGCCAGTGCCTGCCCCCGGACAAACGAATCCGGATCCGCCAGCCACTCCCGCAGCCGGCCACTCTCCCCACCGGCCCGAGCGGCCATCGCCGCCAGCCCCCGCTCATATCTGCCGCGTCGCGCCAACTCGTCCAGCGCGGCGCCCAGTTCGCCGCTGCCGCGGAGCTCCCTGGCCCACAGCGCCAGCCGGCGCATGCGCTGCGGGTAGGACATCGGGTCGAGTGCGGCAAGCAGCTCATTGACGAGCACGGCGGCCGGAGGCTTCGGGATCACGGTGGGGATTCTCGCCGATGGGCTCTTGTTTCCCCAGTCCTTTTCCCCGGGGAACCCGCCCCGGCCGCCAACCGTCCTCACCTGTCAGGAAGCGGCCGGGGCAGGCGTCTACCGGGCTCCGGTCACCTCACCAGGGTGGCGCGCCAGAACCGGTGGATGACCTCACGGTAGCCCGCGTGCGACGGGTTGCGGCTGACGTGTTTGAACGCCCAGGTACGCACTGCCTCGAAGTCCTCACTCGCCTCGGACGATGCACCGCATGCCGTGCACTGCATTTCGTGGACGATCGCCGGAGCCTCTGGAGCGGTCTCCGGGCCGATCATCCAGTCCGCGTATCGGATCACGGTGTGCACTGTCATTTGCCCCGCTCATTCCCCGAGGTGACTGCCCTGACCTTGGCGCTCAGTTTCTCCGCGTCTGTCGCAGGCCGCACGTCGCCGGCGCACGGCAGTACCAACATGCCCGAATAGTCATGTTCGAGGGATATGCGGGTACATCGGAGTCCGGCTTCGCCGAGGAAGTAGCGGCCAACGACGCGGTCGCGCGACTGGACTACCTGGAGGATATCTACCGCGACTGGAACAACGGTGGCGCCTCCTCCGGCGGGGCCGCCGAGCGTATCTCGGCCGAGTTCGAGCGAATCCGCCGCGAACTCGGCGACCTGCTCGGTGTCGTCGCGTCCCCTGCGCGGCTGCGGACGATGCTGCGGCACCTGACCAAGACGCTGCACCCCCGGGGTACTCAACGACTGCTTCTACCAGGCCGCCACCGCGGTCTGCCGCAAGCGAGCTAAGGCGCTCGGCCGCCCGGTACCGCTGCACAACATGTGTCTGAACTGCCCCAACGCCCGCCGGTCGGCAGTGCACTTGCCCCGGCTCACCACCGCACGGGACCAGGCACTGACGGTGCTCGACCTGCCCAAGAAGGAACGCGAGGCCCTGCCCCGGCTGCAGGTGATTGCCCTGACCGACCACGCCGCCGAACTTGACGAGCTCATCCAGAGCATCACCACCGACGACACCAAGGAAGGCGCGAGGTCGGCGTGAACGACGAGACACGACTGCGCATCCGGCACACCTTCGACCGGCTCTCCGCGGGCGGCAGAGGACTCACCGACATCGACCGCGCGCTGATAGAGGCGTTCGAGCGGCTGATGCACGGGCTACCCGAACTAACCGACGGCAAGATCACGGTCGTGAACGTGTGCACCGAGGCTGGCGTCTCCCGCGCCTCCTACTACCGCTCGCCGGTGGCGCAGGCGGTGAAGGAGATCCTGGAAGCGCCGCAGACCCACCGCCCAGAACCGGAGGAGCTGCGGGCAGAAGTCGCCCGGCTGAAGAAGGCGGAGCGCGAGCTTCGCAGCGAGCACGCCGCCGAGATCCGCGAACTCAAGGGCACCGTGGCCCCCTACGCCGACCAGATCCAGGTCCTGGCCTTGCGTAATGCCGAGCTGGAGACCCAGAACGCCCGTCTCCTCGAACGGCTGCGGCAGTCCGGGGACAACATCGCGGTCCTGTCGGCCCCGAGCCCTCCTTTGCCCTGACTAGATGACTGATGCCAAGGGGTTCAGTGGTCGTACGCGGTGAGGGAGCGCATGA
>NZ_JBDJPF010000072.1:0-30555 GCF_054957865.1 Streptomyces xingningensis | reverse complement strand
AGCGTTAGCTGGGGGAGCGCCGCAGGGCCCGTGCCGACCCATCGGACACCCCCTAGCGCCTGCCGGGGCTCGTCGCGCGGGATCAGCCAGAGCCCGAAGGCCAGCAGCAGCAGCGCCACCGGCGCGGGGAACGCCAGCGTCCAGCGCCAGCTCTGCTGGGTCAGCAGTCCGGACAGCACCAGTCCCACCGAGAAGCCGCTGGCCCCGAACAGCGAGTAGACCGAGACGGCCCGCCCGCGTGCGGGGCCCTCCCGGAAGGTACCGGCGATGATGGCCAGTCCGGTGGGGGCGGTGAGCGCCGCGCAGCCGCCCTTGACCACCCGGGTGGCCAGCAGCAGCGGGACGTTGTCGGCGAGTCCGGCGACCAGCGAGGCCACGGCGAAGACGGCGAGTGCCGCCAGATACACCCGGCGCCGCCCCCAGGCGGCGGTGATCCGGTTGGCGTGCAGCAGCAACGCCCCGAATCCCAGGGCGAATCCGCCCATGGTCCACACCAGCAGCGAGGGTCCGGGGCCGAGGTCGTCGCCGATCGAGGGCAGGGCCACCACGGAGACGGACACCTCAAGGGCGTCCAGCAGCATATTGCCGGAGAGTACGAACAGCAGGCCCCACAGGGCGGGGCTCCACCGCGCCGCGACGGGCTCTGCCGTGAGGGTTTTCGCGATCAAAGGGAACCAACCACCCTGGGAGCAGCCGGCCGGGCGCCCCGGCACCGGAGCGCCCGGCCACGTGGACGGAATCAGCCGAGCAGCGTGCCGCCGCTGGCGTCGATGAATGCGCCGGTGACCCAGCGGGCGTCGTCGGAGGCGAGGAAGGCGACCACGTCACCGACGTCCTGCGGCTCGCCGACCCGGCCGAAGGCGGACAGCCGGGACATCTGCTCGACGGCCTCGGGGATGTCGAACACCGGGTTGCCATTGCGGGTGATGCCGGGGGCAACGCTGTTGACGGTGATGTTGCGGGGGCCGAGGTGCTTGGCGTAGTGCAGGGCGAGCTGCTCCACGGCGCCCTTGGTCATCGCGTACGCCACCTCCTGCGGGTTGGCGAAGCGGGTCAGCCCGGAGGAGATGCTGATGATGCGGCCGCCGTCGGGAATGATCGGCAGCAGGCGCTGCACCAGGAAGAACGGGGCCTTCTGGTTGACCGCCACCAGCCGGTCGAACTGCTCGGAGGTGACGTCCTCGGGCGCGACCCCGCCCATGATGCCCGCGTTGTTGACCAGGATGTTCAGCTCGGCCTTGCCGTGGTGCTCCTTGAGCCCGGCCTCCAGGGCCGTGTACAGGGTGTCGATGTCGCCGGGCACGCCCAGCTCGGCCTGGACGGTGAAGGCGCGGCCGCCCTCCTTCCGGATGCCGGCGACGACCTGCTCGGCGGCCTCGGCGTTGGCCGTGTAGTGGATGGCGACGAGCGCGCCCTCGCGGGCCAGGCGCTCGGCGGTCGCGCGCCCGATGCCCCGGCTGGAGCCGGTGACGAGCGCGGTCTTGCCGGTGAGGTTACCCATGGTGAATCTCTCCATCAGGAAGGTGAAGAAGGTGAATTGGTGGTGGTTACTGCGTCATCCCGGGGGACAACTCCCGGCCTCCCGGCCGAAACCGCGCGTCCCAGGGGGCACCCGGAACGGCGTTGCCGGGGAAACAGCCGTAATCAGCCGGTGGCTGCTCGGCCGGTGGGCGCGCCGAACCAGCGGCGCAGCGCGGTGTCCAGCGGGACCGCGCCGCCCGCGACCCAGGCGATGTGCCCGTCCGGCCGGATGAGCAGCCCCGACGGGCCCTCGCCGGCCGGCCGTTGCGCACCGACCGTACGGACCCGGCCGGCCCAGCCGGCGGCCGTGATGCCCGCGCCCAGGTCGAGCAGCAGCCCGCGCCCGGGATGCAGCAGGGCGGCGGTGCCGACGGGGCCGTCCGCGGTGTGCAGTTCGCCGGGCGGGAGCCGGCGGCCGAGCAGCGGGTGATCGCCGCCGTCGGGGTCCGGGTAGCGGATCTCCAGGCCGCTGATCATCCCCGCGAGGTGATCGCGTACGTCGTGGTACGCCATCAGCTCGGCGAGGACCGCGCGCAGCGGGCCCACTTCGGGGCCGCCGAGCAGGATCTGCGCCTGGGCCTCGATGTTGCCGAGGACCCGGGCACCGACCGCGTGCCGCTCGTGGTGGTAGCTGTCGAGCAGCCCCGCGGGGGCGTCGCCGCGCACCTGGGCGGCGAGCTTCCAGCCGAGGTTGACGGCGTCCTGCAGCCCCAGGTTGAGGGCCTGGCCGCCCACCGGCAGCTGGCGGTGGGCGGCGTCCCCGGCGAGCAGGATCCGCCCCTGGCGGTACCGCTCGGCCTGGCGGCGGGTGTTGCCGAAGGCATTGAGCCACAGCGGGGTGCCCCGGCCGATGTCCTCGCCGGTGACCCGCCGCCAGACGGCGACGATCTCTTCGAACTCCGGTGGCCCGACGCGGCGTTGGGCCGGGCGGCCGAATTCGTGCACCATCACGCGGGTGACGCCGTCGGGCCGCCGGGCGGCGATGGCCAGGCCGTGCTCCAGCCGTTCGAAGCGGCGGTTGGGGATGTCGATGCCGTCGACGTCGGCCCGCAGCAGTTCGCGGGTGGCGTCCCGGCCGGGGAAGGCGAAGTCCGCCAGCTGGCGGACCGTGCTGTCCTCCCCGTCGCAGCCGACCACCTGGGAGGCGCCCAGCCGGTAGGCGCCGGACGGCCCGTACACCTCGACATCGACGCCGTCGTGGTACTGGTTGAGCCCGATCACCCGGTGGCCGCGCCGCAGTTGGGCGCCCAGGCCCAGCGCCCAGTCCTGTAACAGGGCCTCGGTGCGGGCCTGGAGCACCTTCCACTGCCCGGGATAGGGGCCGGGCGAGGTGCCCAGGTCGAGCGGGATGCCGCCGAAGTGGCCCATCCCGTCCTGGGGCGGGGTGCCCAGTGCGGTGAGCAGTCCGCGCTGGTCCAGGATCTCCATGGTGCGCGCGTGCAGGGTGGAGGCCCGGGACTCGGTCCCCGGCTCGGCGAGCTGCTCCAGGACGAGCACCGAGGCGCCGCCCAGCCGCAGTTCACCGGCGAGCAGCAGCCCGACGGGACCGGCGCCGACGATGATGACATCGGCGTCCATGCTCATGCCGTGGCTTCTGCTTTGGCCTCGGCGTAGTCCTTGGCGTACCCGAGGGTGGCCCGGCTGTTGGTGCTCAGGTTGATACGGACGAACTCCCGGGCCTGCTCGGGGTCGACGTCCGGACCGCAGACCGGCTTGATCTTGTCGCGGACCAGGACCGCGGTGTGCTGCGAGGTGACGGCCACCCCGTCCTCGGTCTCCTCGATCAGCCAGTGGCCGGTGTGCAGGGCCAGCAGCTCGGGCAGCACCGTCTGCTTGTAGGCGATCTTGTGGTGCGGGAAGCAGACCCGGTACGACCTGGTGGTGTGCTCGTCGCCGTCCTTGGTGAGGGTGTCCATCTCCAGCGTCTGCAGGCCGGGGGTGTCCTCGTCCAGCCGGACCCGGGCGACGTGCGGCAGTCGCTCCTGCCAGTGCTGGGCCTCATTGATGAAGTCGTAGATGTCCTGCACCGAGGCGTCCATCCGGACGGTGTCCTCGAAGGAGACCAGCAGGTCGGCGTCGGCGGTGGCGCGCTCGATATTGGTCTTGAGCGCGGCCAGCTCGGAGCGGCTGTTGGTGTCCACCGCCTCGTCGATCCAGGCCAGCTTCCCGGGGTCGTCGTCGATCGCCCGGTAGTCGTGCAGCAGCCGCACCCGGGACTCCTCGGCCGACAGCTCCTCGATCACCCAGGTGCCGCCCATGGCGGCGACCGGCGGGGTGGAGACCTCCTGGCGGAACTCGATGCGGCGGGCCCCGGGGTCCAGGCGCCGGTGCGAAGTCCAGTGCTTGGGCTGCTCGTTGGCGGTGGCCCAGATGCGGATGCGCTCCTCGCCCTCGCCGAGCGGCTCCTGCTCGACATGGATGGTCGGCGGGAAGATCCGCGGCCAGTTCTCCACCTCGGCTATCAGGCGGTAGACCTCGGCGGCGGGGGCCTGCACGGTGATCTCGTGCTCGACCTCGCGAATGGTCATGGGTCGCTGGTTCCTTTCGCTGGCTCGGGGTGGGGCTCAGAAGGGGTGGGGCTCAGAAGTTGCCGAGTCCGCCACAGACGTTGAGCGCCTGCGCGGTGATGGAGGCGGCGGTGTCGGAGGCCAGGTAGCCCACCAGGCCGGCCACCTCCTCCGGGGTGGAGTAGCGGCCGAGCGGGATCTTGGCCTGGAACTTCTCCAGGATCGCCGCCTCGTCGGTCTGGTACGCGGCGGCGTAACCGGCGCGCACCCGCTGGGCCATGGGCGTTTCGACATAGCCCGGGCACACCGCGTTGACGGTGATGCCGGTGGGGGCCAGTTCGTTGCCGAGCGCCTTGGTGAAGCCGACGACTCCGTGCTTGGAGGCGGAGTACGGGGCGCCCAGCACAACGCCCTGCTTGCCCGCGGTGGAGGCGATGTTGATGATGCGGCCGCGGTCCTTGTGGCGCATGCCGCCGGTGGTCAGGACTTCGCGGGTGAGCCGGAAGACGCTGTTGAGGTTGGTGTCGATGACGTCGAACCACAGCTCGTCGGCGATGTCGGCGGTGACGCCGCCGCCGCTCCGGCCCGCGTTGTTGACCAGCACGTCAACGGTGCCGAAGCGGTCGACGGCCGCCTGGACGAAGGCCTTGACGTCGTCCGCGTCCCGGACGTCACAGGTGGTGCCGTCCACGTCGAGGCCCTCGGCCTGCAGCTGCTTGACCGTCTCGGTGACGCTCTCCGCGCTGCGGGCGCAGAGGAAGACGCGGTGGCCCTGCTGGGCCAGGAGGCGGGTGACGGCGAGGCCAATGCCGCTGGTGGCACCGGTGACCAGGGCCACGCGGTGATGCGTTTCTGACATGTTCTCTCCGTAGGGTGTGGGCCCCGCCCCGCACGGGGGCCGGGGCGGAGCCCCGAGGCGGGGCGCAGGGGGCGCAGCCCCCGCATGGGGTCGGGGGCGGAGCCCCCAGAGCGGGTCCGGGGGCGGAGCCCCCGGTTGGGGGAAGGGGCGGGGTGGGGAAGAAAAAACCCGGCCCGGACTAAGCCGCTTCGCCCACCGTCGACAAGTGCTCGTTCACCGCGGCCAGCAGCGCCCGCGGCGTCCGCGCCTCGCTCAGCACGTCGTCATCCAGCGTGATGCCGTACTCGCGCTCGATCCGGCCACCGGTCTCCAGCAGGGCCAGCGATTCGTAGCCCAGCGTCTCGAACTCCTCGTCGAGGATGTCCCCGTCGAGGTCGATCCCTTCCTCCGTACCCGCGCCCTCGCGCAGAATCCGCTTGAGGTCGTCGATGGTGAAAGCCAAGGTGCTCATCTCTCTCCTTGCAGGGGGAATGTTCAGCGCTCCGTGGTACGCACCACGAGCGCGGAGTTGAAGCCGCCATAACCGCGGGCCAGGATCAGCGCCGCGCCCAGCGAGCCGGTGCGTGCCTGGTGGGTCACGAGGTCGATGTCGTACTGGGGGGCCGGGGACACATTGGTGGTGGGCGGTATCAGGCCCTCGCGCATGGACAGCAGGGCCGCCGCGAGATCCAGCGGCGCGGCGCCCGAGTAGAGGCGGCCGGTCATCGTCTTGGGGACGGTCACCGGTACTCCGCGGTGCCCGAACACCTCGGTGATGGCCTCGGCCTCGATGCGGTCCAGCTCGGGGATGCCCGCGCCGTCCGCGAACACCACGTCGATCTCGGACGGTTCGACGCCCGCGTCGGACAGCGCCAGCCGGATCGCCTGCCGCAGCCCGGGCTCCCGCCCGCTGCCCGGCTTGGGGTCAAAGGTGGCACCGTATCCGGCGATCTCGCCATAGACCCGCGCCCCGCGCTGCCGGGCGGACTCCGCGTCCTCCAGGATGAACAACGCGCCGCCCTCGCCCGGCACATGGCCGTCGGCGTCGGCGTCGAAGGGCAGATAGGCCCGGTCCGGGTCGTCGCTGGTGGACAGCCGGTCGCTGGCGAGCTGGGCCACCCAGCCCCAGGGGCAGACCGAGGCGTCCACACTGCCGGAGACGATCAGCCGGCTGCCCTTGCGGATCTGCCGCCGGGCCTGGGCGATCGCGTCCAGGCCACCGGCCTGGTCGCTGACCACCACACCGCTGGGGCCGCGCATACCGTTGCGGATGGAGATCTGGCCGGTGTTGACGGCATAGAACCAGGCGAACGACTGGTACGCGCTGACGTATTGACTGCCCTGGCTCCACAGCGCCCGCAGCTCGTTCTGGCCGAACTCGAAGCCGCCGGAGGAGCTGGCGGTGACCACGCCCATGTCGAACTCGGAGAACTCCGAGGGCACCACGCCCGCGTCGGCCAGCGCCCAGTCGGCGGCGACCAGCGCCATCCGGGTCATCCGGTCGGTCTGCGGCAGCAGCCTGCTCGGCAGGTGGTCGGCGGCCTCAAAGCCGGGCACCTCGCCCGCCAGCCGGGCCGGGTAACCCGACGCGTCAAAGCGGGAGATGGGGCCGATGCCGCTCTTGCCGATCCGGGTGGCGGTCCAGTAGTCGGCGGCACCCAGGCCGTTGGGAGAGGCCACGCCCATCCCGGTCACCACTACGGAAGTGGTCATGCCTCACTCCTGTCGGCTCGGGTGAGCACCATCGCGCTCTGGAAGCCGCCGAACCCGCTGCCGACCGTCAGCACCGTGTCGGTCTGCCACTCCCGGGCGGCCAGCGGCACATAGTCGAGGTCGCACTCGGGGTCGGGGGTGTGCAGGTTGGCGGTCGGCGGGACCACGTTGTGCTCCATGGCCAGCACACATGCGGCGATCTCGATCGAGCCGATGGCGCCCAGCGAGTGGCCGACCATCGACTTGATGGAGCTGACCGGCGCCCGGTAGGCGTGCTCGCCCAGCGCCTTCTTGAAGGCGGCGGTCTCATGCCGGTCGTTCTGCTTGGTGCCCGAGCCGTGCGCGTTGATGTAGTCCACGTCGGACGGGCCGATCCGGGCCTCGTCCATGGCGATCCGGATGGCCTCGGCCATCTCCCGGCCGTCGGGCCGCAGACCGGTCATATGGAAGGCGTTGCACCGCGAGGCGTAGCCGGAGATCTCGGCATAGATCCGGGCGCCGCGCCGCCGGGCGCTCTCCAGCTCCTCCAGCACGAACACGGCCGAACCCTCGCCCAGCACAAAGCCGTTGCGGGTGCCGTCGAAGGGACGGGAGGCGTGGGCCGGGTCGTCGTCCCGCGGGGTGGTCGCCTTGATGGCGTCGAAGCAGGCCAGGGTGATGGGCGAGATGGGGGCGTCGGTGGCGCCCGCGATCATCACATCCGTGCTGCCCTCGCGGATCAGCTCCACGGCGTGGCCGACCGAGTCCAGCCCGGAGGTGCAGCCGGTGGACACCACCGTGGCCGGTCCCTCCGCGCCCACCGCCCAGGCCACCTCGGCCGCGAACGAGCTGGGCACCATGTAGTCGTAGAGGTGTGGCACGGCGTATTCGTGGTCGACCTCGGCCAGTCGGCCGCCGTCGCTGACCACCCGGTACTCCTGGTCCAGGCCCATGGTGGCGCCCACCGCGCTGCCGATGGTGACACCGGTGCGGTACGGGTTCAGCCCGCCCATCGCCAGCCCGCTGTCGGCCAGCGCCTCGCGGGTGGCGACCACCGCGAACTGCGCGGCGCGGTCCATGCGCCGGATCTCCTGCGGGCTCAGTCCCTCGAGCTCGGCGTCGAAGTCGATCTCGGCGGCCACCCGGGAGCGGAACGGCGAGGGGTCGAAGAAGGTGATGCCGCGGGTCGCGGTGCGGCCCTCGCTCAGCAGGCTCCAGAAGTTCTTGGCCCCGACCCCGCCGGGTGCCAGCACCCCCACGCCGGTGATCGCGACCCGGCGGCCCGTCTGCCGCTCGTTCATTCGGAAGCCGTCCAGTCGTAGAAGCGGCTGGCCATCGCATCGGCCGGGGACCGCCAGGTGGCCGGGTCATAGGCGCCGATGTACGGCTTGAGGTCCTCGCTGACCTTGATGAACGCGGGCTGGGTCTTGGCCTCCTCGATGTGCTCGCCGCCCTTGTCGTCGTCGAAGTCCTGGAGGTGGAAATACAGGCCGCGGTAGAAGAACAGCTGCCGGCGGCGGGTGCCCATCCGGTGCGGCATGTCGGTGCCGTCGAACTCGCCGAAGATCTTGGCGACATCGCCGCTCGCCTCGGGGGCCATCCGGGCCACGATCAGGGTGCTGTGCATGTCACTTCTCTCCATTTCGGGGGTTGCCGAACCAGCGCCGCAGGGCCGTGGACAGCTCGTCCGCCGTGCCGGGCGCAGTCCAGGCGACGTACCCGTCGGGACGGATCAGCACGGCCGAGGTGCCGCCGAGGACGCCCTCGGGGCCGGTGCCGAGCGGGGTGCCGGTCACCACGTCCACGCGGTCCGACCAGTCGGCGGCGGTCGCGTGCAGTGCCGCGTCGCCGGTGAAGTCCAGGAGGAGGCCACGGGCCTCGTGCAGCAGCTCGGTGCTGCTGGTCTTGGTGTCGCCGTCGGTGACCAGCTCGAGCCGCGGCATCCGGCGGCCGAGCAGCGGATGGGTGCCCTCGGCCACGGCGTAGCGGATCTCCAACCCGCTGACCATGCCCACCAGATGGCGGCTGACGTCCTCGTAGCGGATGAGCTCGGCGAGCACATCGCGCAGCGGCTGCACCTCGTCGCCGCTGAGGAACAGCAGGCCCTGGGCGCGGGTGTTCATCAGCAGCCGGGCGCCCACCGGGTGGCGCTCGCCGTGGTACGTGTCCAGCAGTTCGAGCCCGGCCCGGCCCCGGACCACGGCGGCCAGCTTCCAGCCGAGGTTGGCCGCGTCCTGAATGCTGGTGTTCATGCCCTGGCCGCCGGCCGGCAGATGGATGTGCGCGGCGTCGCCGGCCAGGATGACCCGGCCCTTGCGGTACTCGGTCACCTGCCGGGTGGCGTCGCCAAAGGCGCTCACCCACACCGGGGTGCCATGGCTGATGTCCTGCCCGGTCAACCGCTGCCAGGCGGCGGCCACTTCCTCGAAGGTCGGCGCCTCGGTGCGGCGCTGCGGCGGGGTGCCGCGCTCACAGACCACAATGCGGTCGATGCCGTCGCCCAGCGCGCCGGCCATCACCATGCCGCCGGGCACGCTCTCGCCGATCGGCCGCGGTTTGATCTCACAGCCGCGCACATCGGCAAGGAACATCTCCATGCTGGAGGCCGTGCCGGGAAAGTCGAATCCGGCCAGTTTCCGTACGGCGCTGCGGCCGCCGTCACAGCCCACCAGATAATCGGCGGTAAGCGTCCGCTCGGTGCCATCCGCATCCGTGACGGTGGCCACGACGGCATCGCCGGTGTCTTCCAGACCGGTCAGTGTCCAGCCCCGCCGGATATCGGCGCCGACATCCAGCGCCCACTGGCCCAGCATTTCCTCGGTACGGGCCTGGGGCACTCCCTTCGCACCGAAGTGGGCACCCTCAAGAATTCCAAAATCAACCGGCAGACCGCCGAAATGGCCGAGATTACTTGTCTCGATCTCGCCGAACCGGGAGAGCAGTCCGCGCTGATCGAAAACCTCCATGGTCCGTGCGGTGAAGCCAAGGCCACGAGATTCCCCGGTGGGCGCAGGCAGCCGTTCGAGGACCGTGACACCGACCCCTGCGAGCCGCAATTCACCGGCGAGCATCAGCCCTGCGGGGCCGGCGCCGACGACTATCACTGAAGCGTCCATCTGCCTCTCCTCGGTAGTGGTGGGGAATTTTCGCGCCAGATCCTGCCCGAACCGGAACACAATTCATCGGACGCTAATCAATAGCTTCTTCGGCGCCGTGTGAGATCTCAAGCAGGGGCTGCTCAACCCTTCGACAACTTCACGTCAGACGAATGTCAAGTCGACAATGTTCGACAAAGTCACGTCAGGACTACGTCAATTGCCACATTCACCGGCCGGTCCGGGAATACGGTCGGGCCCCTGACAGCGCCCGCGGACAGTGGAGAGAGAAGTTGACTCCTCCCCCTCGTGAACGAGGGGGATTCCTAGCTCACGTTGCCTGACCCCCGGCGGGGGTGCAGGTCTTACACGATCAGCACCAGCCGGGTTGAAGACCAGCCCGGACCAGCATCACGCGGGCGGAGTTCTTGTCTCTCGGCGAGACGGCTCCGCACACGGTGCAGGTATACGTTCGTTCGGAAAGAGGTAGTGCGTGCTTGGTTCTCGCTCCGCACTGCGCACAGTCCATCGTGGTGTGCGCGGGGTGTACCAGGTGCACGGCACGGCCGTGCTTGCGGCCCATCTCGACCAGGGCCTTCTTCGTCGCACCGATCGCCGCGTCAGCGGCCTTCCGCGCCATGGTGGTCTTCGCGAGGAACTTCGGCCGGAAGTCCTCCACCGCCAATGCGTCGTGGTCGCGCACGACCTTCTTGGCCCACTTGCGGCCGGTTTCCTGCCGCTGGGCGGCCACCTTGCGGTGCAGCTTCGCCGTCTGCCGCTTCGCTTCCCGGTAGCCCTTGGATGCGGCCTGCCCCTTCGCGGGTTTCCGCCTCGCCATCGTCCGCTGGTACCGGGCGAGCTTCTGCGCAGCCGTACGCCCGTGCTGGGCATGCGGAAGGTCATGGTCGTCGCTGGTGGTGGTCGCGGTCTCCTTCACACCCCAATCGATGCCGATCACACGGCCGGTAGCGGGAAGCTGTTCGGTCACGGCCGGGACGACGAAGGACGCCCACCAGTGACCCACCGCATCCCGGTATACGCGCACCGACGAGGGTGCCTTGGGCAGTTCCCGCGACCACACCGGCCGTGCCAGGATCCCGCCCGCCAGATGCAGATGGCCGTCCTTGAGACGGAAGCCGCGCTTGGTGTATTCGAGGGTGGGCAGCGCCTCGCGCTTCTTCTTGTACTTCGGCATCCCGGCACGCTGCCGCATCGGCAACCCGGCCTTGATGTCCTTGAGGGCCTTGGCACGGGACTTGCCGAAGTCACGTATCAACTGTTGCTGCGGAACGCAGGCGCCTTCCCGCAGCCACGGCGTACGGGCGCGGGCCTCCGTCAGCATCGCCGCGAGCTGCACCGGACCGCACGTGATCTTCTCCCCGGTCGCCCGGTTGTGCCGGTGGACGGCCTTGGACTTGGCGACGCACTCATTCCAGACCCACCGCGCACGGTCCCACTCGGCTTCGAGCGACCGCCGCGCCGTGGACGACAGGCGCAGACGGTAGGTGTACCGGCAATGACCGGTCGCCTCCGTGGTCGCTTCTGTCGTCATGCATCCGAACCTACCTGGGAGGACTGACAGTTGAGCCCGATTGCTCTGCGTAGTGTTCCTCACCAGCGGTTTTGGTGTACGCCGTGCCGCTCTGGCGGCGAATCGGCTGTCCCTGCCCCGCTCACGCGGGAGCTTCGTTTCCTCTCCCGGCTGAAGCCGGGGGTATCCACGAAGGAAAACCCTGATGAACGCACCCACCCGCACCGGGAGCCGCACCGCCACCGCGCTCTGCCCGGGGGCGGGCTGCCGTCGGCGCGAGACCACCGGGCAGGGCCGCCGCCCCTCGTCCGTCCGCCAGCGGCTCTGCCCGGTCTGCCGCGACGACCTGGCCGCGGACCTCGCCGCCCTGCCCGTGCTGCACGCCGAGTGCGGCCGCCTGCTGGGCGGCAGCGACCAGCCGCGCGACAAGACCTCCGGCGGGCCGCTGCCGGGCATGCCGTTCAACGCGGCGGCGGCGGAGGCACGGGCGGCGATCCTCGGTGTGCTCGGCTCCTGGAGCGGGCTGGTGGCCGCCGAGCGGCGGATCACCCCGCCCCGCCGCTCGCCCGACACCCTGGCGGCCTTCCTCCACCGGCACACCCACTGGCTCGCCGCACACCCCGCGGCGGGCGAAGTGAGCGCCGAGATCGCCAGGTTGGCGCGCACCGCCCGCCGGGTGGCCCATCCCTCGCCGCTGCGCAAGGTGCCGGTGGGCGACTGCGTGGAAGCAGACTGCACGGGCCGGCTCACCGCCTATGTGCGCCCGCAGAGCCCCGAGCAGCCCGCGGAGATCACTTGTGACGCCGATTCCGGGCACCGCTGGCTGGGCCATGAATGGACCCGGCTGCGCCGCCGGATGAGCACCGGGGCCCAAGGTGCGGCTCCGCCGGGTGGCGCGGCGCAGTGGCTGAGCGCGGCGGACATCGCCCGGCTGTGGCGGGTGGCGCCGGGCAGCGTCTACCGGCACGCCAGCGAACGGGGCTGGCGGCGGCGGAGCAGCGGCGGGCGGACGTACTACCACGAGGGGGATGTGCGGCAGACGCTGAGCGGACGGGCGTAGCGACGCCGGGCGGGCCGGAGGCTCCGGCCCGCCCGGCGGACAACGACAGCTCGGACAACGACAGTTCGGGCAAGGACAGTTCGGGCAAGGACAGCTTGGACAGAAACGGCAGGCAAGGACGGCTCGGGCGGGGGCGGCTCGGGCGGCCGGGACGGCTCAGGCGGCGACGGCCGCCAGCGGCCCGCCGTGCCCCATGCGGAAGCCGATGCCCCGTACCGTGATGATCCAGGAGCTGGCACCCAACTTGTTGCGCAGCGTGCTGACATGAGTGTCGATCGTCCGGCCGGCCCGGGACCAGTCGTCCTGCCAGACCTTGGACATCAGCTGCTTCCGGGAGACCACCTTCCCCGGCTGCGAGGCCAGCAGGTGCAGCAGGTCGAACTCCTTGCGGGTGAGCGTGACCAGCTCCTCGCAGAGCCGCACCTCACGGATCTCCGGGTCGATGCGCAGCGGGCCGTGGGTGATCGCCCGGGTCGGCGCGGGGCGGGGCCGGGAGCGGCGCATCACGGCCTCGATGCGGGCGACGAGTTCACGGAAGCCATAGGGCTTGACCATGCAGTCGTCGGAGCCCGCCTGGAGGCCCAGGACCCGGTCCAGCTCCGTGTCCCCGTCGGTGACGGCGATGATCGGGGTGTCGGATGCCTCGCGTATGCCCCGGCAGACCTCCAGGCCGTCCACGTCGGGGAGTTCGAGGTCGAGCAGCACCAGCTCGGCCTGCCGGTACTCCGCCAGGGCTTCCCTTCCGGTGCCTACGCGATAGGGCTCATAGCCGTGTCGTTTCAGACCCCGGACCAAGGACTCGGCAACAGCAGCATCATCTTCAACAACGAGTACACGCACAGCGATCTCCCAATTCCGGTTTCGCCTGAGTCGTGGAGGAGGTCGGTTCGGATGTGTGGGGGGTGTGGGGGTTGTCCGTTGGATGGATGCGGCTCGGCGAACGGCGGGAAGAGCCGCTGATGATTGCTCGAGCCGCAGACCGCGCCCCGCCTCGCGCTGCGACCAGGACAATAACAAACCGCCTCGACTGTTTGTCAACAAACGACTGGCTACACTCAGTTACAGGGCAATTGCTCAACCTTGGCTGTGATTTCCCTGGATAACAGCCCTTCACCTGCGCATACTTGACCCCTGGGGCGGGTAGACGACCATCGTCGGACGGCCCCTCACGAGGCGCACATCACTAGGGAATCGCCGGAGGCGGCACTACAATACCGACAGGTTGGTTTTAATGTTGATCGAAGGTCGTGCTCCGGACGCGGGTCGCCGCAGTCCCACGGCCCCCCTACGACACGGTCGAGGTAGCTCGTGGCAAAGCAGGAAAGGGCCGAACGCACCCGAAGCGCACTGGTGACCGCGGCTGCCGAGGTGTTCGACCAGGTCGGCTACGAACGTGCCTCGCTCAATGCGATCAGCGAGGCGGCCGGGGTGACCAAGGGCGCCCTGTCCTTCCACTTCTCCACCAAAGCCGAACTGGCCCGGGCCGTCCAGTCGTTGGCCTGTGAGACCTCGCGCACCGCACTGGGCACCCTGGAGGAGCGCGGCGGCACCCCGGCGCTGCAGATACTGATCGACATGACCCATGTGCTGGCCCATCTGCTCCAGCACCACACGGTGGTCAGGGCCGGCGTGCGGCTCTCCCGGGAGCTCGGCATCTCGCGGGACTCCGCGCACGACTGCTTTCTGACCTGGCTGGAGATCCTGGAGGGCGTCCTGCAGCGGGCGGCGGCCGACCGCAGCCTCGCCCCCGGCCCCGACGCGCGCACGGTCACGGCCCTGGCCCTGACGATGACCACGGGCACCGAACTCCTGGTGCGCTCCAGGCCCGAGGCGCCCGCGCTCTGCGAGACGGACGGCCCCCATGACGCGGCCAGCAACTGGCTGGCCGGCTTCTGGCGGCTGCTGCTGCCCGAGGTGGCCTCCACGGGCCAGCTCAAGCCCACCGGGACGCTGGGCCCGTGCCCGGTCGGCGTCCTGCTGCCGCACGGCCACACCTGACCGCCGGGAACGACCGGCGGAACCCCCGGAACATGCGAAACCCCGTACGGGCCGGGCAGCTTGGGGTCCGTACGGGGCGGGGCCGGCAGACCGGCGGTCAGACTCCGGCGGAAGCGGGCGTCAGCGGCAGCCCGGCGGGCGCCTCGCCCGCGCCGCACTTGCGCAGCCGCTCGGCCTCGGCCAGCGCGCGGGCACCGCGCCCGGGGGCCATGTCGAGCCGGGCCAGCACGGACGGCACGGCCACGCTGGGCATCACATGCTCGTACAGCACAATGGCCCGGCGCTCGAGGTCGGCCCGCCCGGTGACCGCCTGCGACATCGCGTTGATGCCCGCGTACGAGCCGACGATCAGCTCCGCGGTGTCCGAGGGCACCACATGCGGCAGCACCTCGCCGCGCTCCTTGCCCTCGGCGAGGACGCGGGTGTGCAGCTGGGTCCAACCATGGAACGGCCCGGCCCGGTTGAGGTTGGTCGAGCTGTGCTCCAGGGTGAGCCGGACGCTGCCGCGCAGCAGCGCGTCGTCCATCAGCCGGTGGGCGAAGACCATGCCCATGTCGACCAGTTGCTGCATCTTGGAGGTCATGGGAAGTTCGGGAACCAGCGGAGAGTCTGTCACCTGTGCGTCGATGACGGCCAGCGCGAGGTCCTCCTTGGAGGCGAAGTGGAAGTACAGGGCCCCCTTGGTCACTTCGGCCCGGGAAAGTATCTCGGTGATGGTGGCGGCGTCATAGCCCCGTTCGTCGAACACCACCGCGGCCGCTTCCAGGATGGCTTGGCGAGTCCTTATCGCACGGTCCTGCTTTGCCACGGTCTGCCTCCGAATCACTAGCCCGCCCATACGAGTACCGGTGGTGCGGGCCCCGCTGGCTGTTGTCTGCCGCTTGCTCCCCAGAAAATAAAACCGGCGAGTACGTATCCTAACCGGATTTCCGGCGCAACCGCACGGGCGTCACACTATTGTGAAACCTCCGTCGACCGGCAGTGTCGCACCGGTGACAAAGGGCGCCCGGTCGCTCAGCAGCCAGGCCGCGGCCTGGGCCACCTCCGCCGGCTCCGCGGTCCGCGGCTGCGGCTGCGCCTGGTGCAGCGCCTCCTCGATCCCGGGCATCGCGGCGAACCACTCCTCCACCACCTCGGTGCGCGTGGTGCCGGGGGCCAGGCAGTTCACCCGTATCCCCTGGGCCGCGTACTCCGCGGCGGCGGCCTTGGTCAGCCCGATCACCGCATGCTTGGCGGCCACATAGGGCGCGGCGACCGGGGTCGCGAACAGGCCGCCGACACTGCTGACATTGACGATGGTGCCGCCGGAGCCGGCCGCGGTCATGGCGGTGATCTCGTCCCGCAGGCAGTTCCACACCCCGCGGACGTTGACGTCCATGATGCGGTCGTACAGCTCGTCGTCCATCAGGTGCAACGGGCTGCGCCCCGCGCCCCAACCGGCGTTGTTGAAAGCGGAGTCCAGCCGTCCGTACCGCTCCACGGCCAGCGCGACGGCGACCGCGGTGTCCGCGCGCCGGGTCACATCCGTCACCGCGTACGCGGCCTCGGCGCCCGCCGCGCGCAGCTCCGCCGCCAGCGCGCGAAGCCGGTCCTCGCGCCGGGCGGCGAGCACCACCGTGGCGCCCTCGCGCGCGAACACCCGCGCGGCGGCGGCACCGATGCCACTGCTGGCCCCGGTGATGAGCACGACCTTGTCCTGCAAGAGCTTGCTTTCGGACATCTTCTCAGACATCGACGCCACCGCTGGAACGCTCCATTTCACTCACCGTGCCGGGAAGTGCACCGGAGTTCGACCATACGACGCCGGCCGCGGCCTCGTCGTCGAGAGTGCGCAACAGGGCCTCGTCAATGGCGTCCAGGGATCCGGCGATGTGCCGCACGCCCGCGCCGCGCATGAGTTCGCCCTGGTGGCCATGGGGGAAGCCGCTGGGGTGGCCGATGAAGGCGACATCCAGCTCCCGGGCGGCCTCGCCGACCCTGGCCACATCGTCGATGAAGAGCACCTGGTCGTAGCGGAGCCGGAAGACCTCGGTGGTGATCTCCTTGATGCCCGGCCGAAAGGCATCGGTGCAGACATAGCCGGGCCCGTCGAAGAGCCGGCCGTGGTCCCCCAGATGGCGCTTGAAGTGGCTCTCGTCCAGCCCGCCGTAGCAGACCGTGCGCAGCCCCAGCCCGCGCAGCCGGTGCAGGAGTTCCACGGCGCCGTCGAGCATCCGCACCGGGTCCCGCTCCAGGTGGGCCTCGCGCTCCCGGAAGTAGAGTGCGAGCGTCTCCGCCACGCTCCACCGGCCGCCCGCGGCCCGGGCCAGCGCCCGGGCGGCGGTGCGCTGGGACTGGGAGAAGATCTCGCGCTCCACCCCGGCGGTGTAGGCACCGCCGCGGCTGGTGACAAAATGGTGGATCACCGGACTGAAGGTGTCGTTGAGCATGACGCCGTCGATGTTGACGGCGGCCAGCCGCAGTTGACGCAGCCGTTCGGCCATGGATGAGCCCCCCTCGCAGCGGATACAGGTCAAGCTTGCTCAAATAAAACCGTCCGGTCTGGATCTCAGCAAGGGAGAGCTGCGTCACATGGGCGTTTCGTGCCGTCATGACGGACCAACCGGCCCGTTAGATTTCGGTGTGTTACGCGCCAGAGCCGGGTTAAGGGCGTCTATGCCACTTGAAAAGAAAACCGGTTGGTACGTATCTTTACGGCCGACGGGCCACGTTCGTCCGGCCTGTACCGCTGCACCTCGATCTGTCCAGTCAGCGACTTCAATGGGGGAGCAATGTCCATGACCCGTACCTCCGTTCAGCCGGCACCCGCCACTCCGCGGCTGACCACCACCGTGCCCCGAGAGTTCGTCCACCGCGCCGCCGTCGCCGAGGTGCTGCTGACCGGCTGGCAGCGGGTGGACGACTCGCACTTCAAGGTCTCCGCCCAATGGCCGCGCGGCCACAGCTTCTTCACCCCGGTGCACGGCACCCAGCACGACCCGATGCTGATAGCCGAGACCGTGCGGCAGATCGGCTCACTGCTCGCGCACGCCGAGTTCGGCGTCCCGCTCGGCCACCAGTTCCTGATGTGGCACCTCGACTACACGACCTCCCCGGAGCACCTCGAGGTCGGATTCACCCCGGCGGAGCTGGAGTTGGAAGTGGTCTGCTCCGACATCCAGCACCGCGGCCGGGCCTTCGCGGGCATGCGCTACGACGTCGTCATCCGCCGCGACGGCCAGGTCGCCGCCACCGGCAGCGCCGCCTTCACCTGCACCTCACCCGCCGTCTACCGCCGACTGCGCGGCGACCGGCTGGCGAGCGCCCCCACGGCGCTCGGCTCCCCGGTCTTCCCGCAGCACGTCGGCCGGGCCTCGGCCTTCGATGTGGTGCTGGCCGCCGCCGACGGCCCCGCACGGCCCGGGCGTTGGCAGCTGCGGGCCGATGTGCGGCACCCGATCCTGTTCGACCACCCGGTGGACCACATCCCGGGGATGGTGCTGCTGGAGGCCGGCCGGCAGGCGGTCAATGCGCTCGATCCCGCCACCCCCGCCACCCCGATCGCCCTCACCAGCGCCTTCCACCGCTACGCCGAGCTGAGCAGCCCCTGCTGGATCGAGGCCGAGCGGGGCAAGCCGGACGCCACCGGGGCGTTTGTCACCCGGGTCACCGGCCGCCAGGACGACGAGCTGCTGTTCTCCTGCGCCATCACCTCGGTGTGCCTGCAGGTGTCGCCGTTCAACTGACGCCGCCCGGCGGCGAATCGGCAGACGAATCGCGGCCGTCAGGGCCTCCCGCCCGCGGCCGCGTCGTGTCCTTTGTCGCTATGCGCCGTTCCGGTTAGGGCTGAATATTGCCGATCAGGTAGCAGACAATCGCGATCACAATGAGAGTGAGAACGACAACTGTCTTTCTATCCTTGCGCGACATGGACTCCATCACGCCTCCCAGACGACCATCCGATGGCTCGGACTGCCCTGGCCAGGAAACTACCCGTGTTCAGGTGGCGACACTATGGATCGATCGAAAGTCTGAGGTTGACTTGAGGTTGATTGCACTGTGGCAATGAAACAGGCGGATTTGACCACTTGACGGCCCATCCGGGTTCTCGTCCTGCAATACCCCCAACACCTCCGCTCTCTCTCGTTATGGTCGGCCGTGCCGTCCGCCGCCGGACCGCCGAACCATAGGGAGCGCACAGCGGGATGACTCTCAGCCTCACCGGCACCGCGTTCTTCGCCCTGCTCATCGCGGTAACCGTGCTGGCCGTACTGGCCACCCTGCTGCTCTGGGCGAGGATCCCGGGTCCGCACCCGGTCCGCTGGCTGACCCGGATCCTGCTGATCGGGCTCTGCCAGGCGACCGCCATCTGTGTGGTCGCCGTGTGGATCAACACCAGTTACGGGCTCTACGCCTCCTGGGACGATCTGCTGGGCAAGACCGGCGGCACCGGCCCGGTGTCGATGCCCGGCCCACCGGTGCAGCGCGCCAAGTTCACCCGGGCCGACAACGGCCTGCAGGAGACCTACTTCCACGGCTCCCGCTCGGCGCTCTCCGGCCAGGTCATGGTCTGGACCCCGCCGCAGTACGACGACCCCAGGTACCGGCACACCCCGTTCCCGGTCGTGGTCCTGCTGCACGGCGTGCCCGGCTCGCCCCAGTCCTGGATGGAACAGGGCAAGATGCCCGGCGCCTACCGCAGGCTGCTGCGGGAGGGCACCACCCGCCCGTTCATCCTCGCCGTGCCGATCATCAACCCCGGCGGCGTCGACACCGGCTGCTCCGACATCCGCGGCCGCAAGGTCGCCACCTGGCTGGCCTCGGACGTACCGGAACTCGTCCGGCACCACTTCCGTACCGCCGCCGAGCCCAAGTACTGGGGACTGCTGGGCATTTCCACCGGCGGCTTCTGCGCAGCGAAGCTCCCGTTGCAGTACCCCAGGGTCTTCGGCGCCGGCGCCGCGCTGGACCCCGATCCGCTCAATGGCGACGGCGGCGCGATCACCGACCAGGAGCTGCGCAGGCACAACAGCCCCAGCTGGCTGGTCGGACACACCAAGGCGGAGGTGTCGATCTTCCTCGCCACCTCCCGGCAGGACCGGGACAGCCCGCCCCGGTACATCGAGGACTTCCAGCGGGAGTCCGCGGGCAGCCAGGTGCGGCTGAAGACCATGCTCCTCGACCGGGGCGGGCACAACTACCGCACCTGGGTCACCCTCTACCCGGCCGCGTTCGCCTGGCTGGGCGAGCAACTGGCAGGCGGCCCGACCTAGACCTGGCGCCGCCCCGGACTCAGCCCGTCTTCTTGTTGTCCTTCTTGTTGTTGTCCTGCACATCCTGCGGGAAGGTCAGCTTGCCGCTCATCCACTCCATCGCCGGGCCGATTTCGCGGCGCCAGGTGGTGAAGTGATGGCTGCCCTCGGGCAGGATGAGCTGGGCGGCCTTCATCGGGTCCTTGACGGCCTTGAGGAATTTCTCCGTCTCGCCGAAGTTCTTCTCGCCCTTCTTGCTGGAGGTGACCAGCACCGAGACATCGGGCACCGGCATGTTCTCCAGGCGCCAGATGAGGTCGTGCTCACGCTTGCGCTGCTTGCCCTCATCACCGTGCCCGAAGAGATTGCCGGTGGTCAGGTCATTGCCGAGCTTGTAGTCACCGGAGAGGGCGGCGGCCACCGGGTAGACCTTCGGTGCACGCATGGTGAGCTCCAGGGAGCAGGTCCCACCGGAGGAATAGCCCATCACCCCCCATGCCGTGGCGTCATGACCCACCCGGTAGGTGCTCCGCAGCGCCTCGGGCAGGTCCTTGGTGAAGAAGCTCTCGGCCTGCGGCCCGCCCGGCACGTCCACGCACTCGGTGTCCCGCGGCGGCGCGATGGTCGGCGCGACCATCACGATCACGGTCGGCTGCATCTTCTTCTCCCCCAGCAGCCTGGTCGCCGTCTGCGGCACCTCGAGGTGCTGGGCGATGCTCTTCCGGCCGCCCGGATAGCCACTGATCATCACCATCACCGGGAAGCGCGCCCGCTGGTACTGCTTCTGGAAGTACTGCGGCGGCAGATAGACATAGGCCGGGTTGGGGGCCTGCGAGACCCGGCCCACGATGCGCACCGATTCGACCTTGCCGACCTTGTCCTCCGGACCCTGCGGAAGCCCGCCCCGGCCCAGGCCCTCGTCACCGGTCGGCTGGATCATCCCGTCCTTGGACTCGTTGACCGTGGCGTACGACCCGCCACCGGTGCCGCCCACCTCGTTGATGTTGACCGGACCGTTGTCGACCCGGCCCAGCAGCTGGTTCCAGGTGCCGAAGAAACCGAGGTTGGAGTTGACCGCCAGCAGCACCGTGGCGATGATCATCAACTGGGTCAGCAGAATCGAACCCAGCCGTCCCAGCACGGCCAGTGGACCCCGCTTGGCCAGGCGCGGCCAGACCCACACCATGAGTGCCACACACAGCACGGCGGCAAAGCCCACCGTGTACACCAGTGACCTGCTGGTCAGGCCCATGTGTCTCTCACTCCCTGCCCCCGTGGTGGGTACTCATGTTCGGTCGAGCGCTGCTCACCGGTTAAGAGGCCGGAAAGGGTGGTCAGGGTTGCCCTGACCCCTTTTCTTCCCCTGCTCTTGTCCTGGTGGTGACCTGGGCTTCCCACACAGTTCCCGGCACCGAAACGGACCGGAAAAGGCCGTCGAACATCCTTCGTGGTCTGGTCGAACGCTTTCTTCCGCCGGATGGTGGTGTGCACGGCCGCGTGGAGCCGGCCGTTCGCACCGGCGGAGATGGAAGGCAGACATGTCCGAGGATCGCACCAAGGAATCCAACCCCTACCTCAGCGGTCTCTTCGCGCCCGTGCAGGAAGAGATCACCGCGATCGATCTTCCGGTCACCGGCCGTATCCCGGACACCCTGCGCGGCCGCTATCTGCGCAACGGCCCCAACCCGCTGCGAGTGGAGGACCCGGCCGCCTACGTATGGTTCGGCGGCGACGGCATGGTGCACGGCGTCCGGCTGCGCGACGGCCGCGCCGCCTGGTACCGCAACCGCTGGGTGCGCTCCGACGCGGTGGCCCGGCAGCTGGGCGAGAAGGTGCTGCACGGGCCGCGCCACCTGGACATCGACTTCGCGCCCAACACCCACATCCAGCAGTTCGCCGGGCATCTGCTCGCCCTGGTCGAGGGCGGCGCCCTGCCCTATGAACTGGACTCGGAGCTGCACACCATCGGCCCGTACGACTTCCATGGCACTCTCCCCGGCGGGTTCGCCGCGCACACCATCATCGACCCGGCCACCGGCGAGCTGCACGCCGTCGCCTACTGCCCGGCCTGGCCGTACGTCCAGTACCTGGTGGCCGGCACCGACGGCCGCATCCGCCACCGGGTGGACATCCCCGTCGAGGGGCGGCCGATGATGCACGACTTCTCGCTCACCCGGCACCACGTCCTGCTCTACGACCTGCCGGTGGTCTTCCACCCGGCCCCCCAGGGGCGCGCCCCGCTGGGCTGGGACCCCGACCGCCCCGCCCGGCTCGGAGTGCTGCCCCGCGACGGCGGCCCGGCCCAGGTGCGCTGGCTGGACATCGACCCCTGCTTCGTCTTCCACCCCATGAACGCCCATGAACGGGACGGGGTGATCACCATCCACCTCGCCCGCTACCCACGGCTCTTCGACGGCACCCGGCACGGCCTGGACAAACAGTCCGCCCATCTGGAGCGCTGGACCGTGGACCCGGCCGCCCGGACGGTGCGCCGGCGGCAGCTCGACAACCGCGCGATGGAGTTCCCGCGTACCGACGACCGCCGCCTGACCCTGGCGCACCGCTTCGGCTACGCCGTGCACGAGCCGGTGGGCGAGGACCGGATCGGCATGGGCATCGGGCTGCTCAAGTACGACCTGGAACGCGAAACCAGCGAGGAGTTCGCCGTCCCGCCCGGCGGCGACATCGGCGAGGGCGTGTTCGTACCCACCGCGCCCGGGGCCGCCGAGGACGACGGCTGGGTGCTGGCCTATGCCTATGACCCGCAGCGCGACGCCACCGACCTGGTGGTGCTCGCGGCCCAGGACTTCGCGGCCGGGCCGGTGGCCCGCGTCCATCTGCCGGTGCGAGTGCCGCTGGGCGCCCACGGCAACTGGATCCCCGATCTGTGATCTGTGATCTGTGATCTGTGAGTCTCCGATGGCTTCGTGTAACACGTAATCCTGGGGGCATGCGCCTGACAGAGCGTTAGGGATAGCCTGGCCACCGCACTACGGACATTTCACCCATCAAGCAATAGACAAGGACATCTCCCCATGGGCATTCGCAGCCTGCTGCGGAACGCGTTCGGCCGGTCCAAGGAGGCCGGGCCCGACGAACCCAATCTGCCTCAGCAGAGCGCGGGACCCGACAGCGCCGCCGCCACCGCCTCCGTACCGGCCCAGCCCACCGGCGGCCGCATCCCCGACCCCGGCCCGCTCGGCCCGATCCCCACCCCCGGCCCGCCGCCCCATGAACCGGTCCCCGAGCCCGAGCCGCAGCCGACGCCGATGCCCGAGCCGGGGCCCTTCCCCGAACCGGAACCGGCCCCCGGCCCGGAACCCGAGCCCTCCCCCAGCATGGGCACCGGCGCCGCGATCAGCCTGGCGAAGGTGGAACGCTCCGCCCCCGCCCTGGTCAGCCTCTACAAGGCGGCGGGCGTATCGCTGCGCAAGCAGGGCCTCGCCGGGCAGCGCGCCGCCGTCTACCTGGTGCTCGACCGGTCCGGTTCGATGCGGGACTACTACAAAAACGGCAGCGTCCAGCACCTGGCCGAGCAGGTCCTGGGCCTCTCCGCCAACCTCGACGACGACGGCACCGTGCCCGTCGTCTTCTTCTCCACCGACATCGACGGCATCGCCGAACTCGACCTCACCAACTACTCCGGCCGCATCCAGGAGTTGCACGAGTCCTATGGCCATATGGGCCGCACCAACTACCACTTGGCCATGCGGGCCGTCATCGAGCACTACCAGGGCTCCGGCGCCACCGACCCCGCCTTTGTCGTCTTCCAGACCGACGGCGGACCGTTCAGCAGGCTCGAGGCCGAGAAGGCGCTGTGCGAGGCGGCCAAGCTGCCGATCTTCTGGCAGTTCGTGGCCTTCGGTAACCCCGGCGGCAAGGGCTTCGACTTCCTCCGCAAGCTGGAGACCCTGCCCGTACCGGAGAAGCGCGTCGTCGACAATGCCGGCTTCTTCCATGCCGGTCTCACCCCGGACACCATCGCCGACGACCAGCTCTACAAGGAGCTGATGGCCGAGTTCCCGGCCTGGCTCAACGAGGCCCGGACCGCCGGAATCGTCCGCTAAGCGGTCTCCGCTTGGCCCCGTTTCTGGGGAGCTCCACCGTCAGCCGAAGGCCGCCTCCCGTGGCATTGGGGGCGGCCTTCACCGTGCCCCCATGGGCGCGCGCGATGGACCGCACGATCGACAGCCCCAGCCCCGCGCCACCACCCAGCCGCTCCCGCCCCGCGCCCCGCCGGAACGGCTCGAACAGCGCGGGCAACTCCTCGGCCGCGACGGCCGGCCCGGTGTTGACAACGCTCAACCGCCCCTCTCCCACGGCAACTTCGACCACCCCCTGCGGATGGTTGTAACCCACCGCGTTGCGCAGCAGATTGCCGGCCAGCTGGGCCAGCAGCACCCGGTTGCCGGTCATGGGCGCGGGTGCGGTGCGTACCGAGATCCGTACGCCCTCCCGCGCCGCGCGCGGCGCGACCGCGGCGACCTCCTCCGCCACCACCTCCGCGAGGTCCACCGGCTCCCGCCGCTCCAGCCCGCGCTCGCTGTTGGCGAGTACCAGCAGCCCGTCGATCAGCCGCTCCGACTTCCGGTTGCTCTCCAACAGCACGGCCTTGGTCCGGGCCAGCTCCCCGGCGGGCGGCTGCCCTTCCAGCCCCACCTGGATCGCCGCCCGCTGGGTGGCGAGCGGGGTGCGCAGCTCATGCGAGGCATTGGCGATAAACCGCCGCTGGCTGTCCAGCGCCCCCTGCACCGGGCTGAGGAACCGCCCCGCCGTCCACCAGCCGACCCCGACCGCCAGCAGCGCGGTCGCCAGCAGCGCCCCCGCCGACCACACGATCAGCTCCTGCGAGGCGGCGGCGCTGACGTCCCCCGACACCCGGTAGACCGCCGTGGTGCTCAGCGGCTCCCCCGGCCGGGCCGCCTCCACCGGCACCGCGGTGCGCGCGATGGTCGCGGCGCGCTCCTGGGTGCCCTCCCTGGACAGCACATTCACGGTGACCAGCAGGGCCGTCCCCAGCACAAGGAAGATCGCCCCGAAGGCGGCGGCGATCCGGGTCCGCGCGGTCAGTACCGGCCGTCTCACAGCTGGTACCCCACGCCCTGCACGGTACGGATCGGCTGCGGCTCGCCCAGCTTCCCGCGCAGCTTGCTCATGGCCACCCGCACCGCCCCGGTGAACGGGTCGGCATGCGCGTCCCAGGCCCGCTCCAGCAGCTCCTCGGCCGACACCACCGCGCCGTCCGCCTCCAGCAGGATCTGCAGCAGCGAGAACTCCTTCGGCGAGAGGTCGAGCTCCCGCCCGTCCCGGCTCGCGACCCGGCGCACGGTGTCCAGGCTCAGCCCGTCCCGCTCCAGCAGCGGCGGCGAGGGCCGGGCACTGCGGCGGCGCAGCGCCCTGACGCGCGAGATCAGCTCGGGGAACTCAAACGGCTTGGGCAGGTAGTCGTCCGCGCCGAGATCCAGCCCGGCGACCCGGTCCTCCATGCTGCCCGCCGCGGTGAGCATCAGGATCCGCGTCCGTGACCCGTCGGCGACCAGGCTGCGGGCCACATCGTCCCCGTGCACCCGCGGCAGATCGCGATCGAGCACGACGACGTCATAGTCATGCAGTCCCAGGTAGGCCAGCGCGGCATCCCCGCTGTACACGGTGTCCACCGCGAACCCGGCCCGCCGCAGCCCGGTGGCGACCAGCTCGGCCAGCGTCTCCTCGTCCTCGGCGACCAGCACGCGCATCGCTCTCCGCTTCCTTTCCGCTTCCTCTCGTCCGGAGCTCGTCCGGGACTCGCCCGGAGCTTCTCCGGATATGCCCCCTTCCTTCTAGGATGCGGTGTATCAGGCGAGATGTTTCGCGGATGTCTCCGTGGGAAGCGAGCCCCGGTCGAAGCGGGACCGGTCAGTCCATGTGCTCCTTCAGCTCTTCCGTGTCGAGGGTGAACCCCACGGGGTCGGGCAACTCGACCGGTGTGCCGTACGGCCGGGTCGTCAGGGATCGGTACTCGCCGCCTTCAGGCTCGGAGTACACCGTGACCGTGCAGTTGTCGCGGTCGATGAGCAGGTAGAGCGGGACGCCCGCTTCGGCATACCCTCCGGGTTTGTCCACCCGGTCGCGCTGGTTCGTGTCCGCATCATGCGAAGTGACCTCGACCGCCATCAAGACACCATCCGGGTCAGCCCATTCTCCCTGCCCGCCGAAGTGTTTGTCGGGGGCCAGACAGCCGTCTGTACGGGCCCGGCCCTTGCGGTACTCCTCGATCTTCAGGCCTCGCTCCCCATACATCCACAAGTCAGGGCGATGCTGGATGCACTGCTTCTGGAGCCACCTGATGATCTCGTCGTGATACCCGTCCGGCACCGGCTTGACCTCGATCTTTCCGTTGATGAACTCCAGCCGTACGGTCTCGGGAGCCGTCCGGGCGATCTGCTCGAACTCTTCGACACTGATCAGGGGTCGGTCAGCGGTGCTGCGGGTCATGGCGTCGCCTCCTCCCCTCAATGGTGCCCCGACATCCGTGGGCGCGTCGTGCAGTGCGGTCATGCGTGTTCCTTTCGCGTATGGCCGCGGGCTGAGCGGAGAGCCGAGACGACTCCCTCCGCAAACCCTAGAGAGCACACACACTCCGTCGCAATTCAGCCACTAAAAGTTAACTTACCTATGGTATAGGGCAGTTGCCGCAACCCTCCGCCCGCCGGGCGGTCGACGATCCGCAGGAGCTCGGGGGCTGACGCGCAAGGGCCCGGCTGAGGTGGGCGCGGGTCGCCGAGTGGGACGACATGGCACCCACCCGACTGACCGTTTCATCTCGCGCCTCCGGCGCAAGGCGGCGGCTACGGGCGCGGAAGGGGCGGACTGAGGCCCGTTGCCGGGATTCGGCATCGGCAGGTTGCTGTTGTTGCCAGCAGCTTCTGTGGCTGGAGTATGGTCGCGGGGCCTGCCAGGTGGTGCCAGCTTCAACTGGGCTGCAAAACCTGCCGCTTCACGCCCGACACGTGGAGGGAAACCGATCGCAGTCGAAGCGGACCCGCTACCGGCAGGCGGCAACGGGCCTCGGCCCGGCCCCTTCCGCGCCCGTAGCCGCCGCCTTGCGCCGCAGGCGCGAGACGAGACAGTTGGCCGAGCGAGCGCCGTGCCGCCCCATGACGACCAGCTAAAACTCTCGCATCTAGGACGCTCACCGTCCTAAGGGGCCCTTAACGTCAAAACCGGACGAAACAACCGCCGCAGGGTAGGGATACCCCGTCCATCCTCGTCCGGTTACCGACCCCCCCCCCCAAGGAGCCCTCCATGAAGATCGCCGTTCTCGGCACCGGCGCAGGTGCCCGTTGCCATGCCGCCAAGCTCTCCGGACTCGGCCACCAGGTCGTCGTCGGTACCCGGGATCCCGGGGCCACGCTGGCCCGTACCGAGCCCGACATGATGGGCACCCCGCCCTTCCCGGTGTTCCTCGCCGAACACCCCGAGCTGACCCTGGCCACCTTCGGCGAGGCCGCCGCGGCCGGTGCGCTGGTGATCAACGGCATCGACGGGGCCAATGCGGCCCGCACCCTCGGCGGCATCGACGCGGGGGCGCTGAGCGGCAAGGTGCTCATCGACTATGCCGTCCCCTACCTCTACAACCCGGACATCCCCCACCCCTGGCCCACCCCCTGGGGCGTGATGCCGCGCCTGGACCCGGTCGACATCGACAGCCTCGGTGAACAGATCCAGCGGGCGCTGCCCGACACCAAGGTGGTCAAGGCCTTTGTGACCCAGGAGCAGGAAACGGTCGTCGATCCGGCCGAGTTCGGGGGCGGCGACCACACCATGTTCATCGCGGGCGACCACCCGGACGCCAAGCAGGCCGCCACCGAACTGCTGCGCTCCTACGGCTGGAGCGACATTCTCGACCTCGGCCCGCTGGCCGTCGCCCGGGCCATGGAGATGTACGGACATATGCATTGCGCCATCGGGATCGCCCTCGGGGGACACCGGTTCGGCATCAAGGTCGTCCGTTGACACCGAACCCATCCCCTGAGGCATCAAAGGCCCGCACGCCGGTCGGACCAACCGGATGATCGCTCCATAAGTCGATGGGACAACAAGGGAGTTGGGAGCCTACGCTCCGTATTCGGCAGATCACAGATCAGATGCCCCCGAAGTGGGCATCAGTAGGACTGTGAACGATGAATTTCCTCCGCGTGCTCAGGCCACACCGGCCGTTCCCGCCCTCGGCAGCTACGTCATCGACACCCGCACCGGTCGGCTCGGTCAGGTCATGGACACCCACGCCGGTTACGTACAGCTACGGCCGCCCCGCGGCGGCATCGAGTGGTACTGCCCGCCCGCTGCCGTCCGTCCGGCGTCCGAGGCGGATGAAACCGATGAGCACACCAAGCACACCAGGACCGAGAGCAGGTGGAGTCAGTGAGCGCTCGTAGCGTGTTCCGGTTCCGGACGTGGACGCTCCAGCCGGATCGGGAGCCGGACGCGGAGCCGGTCACCTACGCCATGCAGTGCGCGGTGTGCGGGGAGGGCTCGGAGCCCGGGGAGGACTTCTCGGCGGCCGAGAAGTGGACGTTCCGGCATGCGGGGCACAACCCCTCGCACCACACCTACCGGGAGACGGTCGTCCGGCCCTGGCGGGCCTGGATGGCCCGGCCCCAGGGGGCCTGAGCTGCCCCGTCGCCTCGGATACGCTAAAGGTGCCTGGCGTACCCAGGCACCGATCACTTTGAGCATCCACGCAGCGACCAGGGAGCAGCCGGCAATGGCTCGACACCTCATCACCAGCGCCCTTCCGTATATCAACGGGATCAAGCACCTGGGCAACATGGTGGGTTCGATGCTCCCGGCGGATGTGTACACGCGCTTCCTGCGGCAGACCGGCCGCGAGGCGCTGTACATCTGCGCCACCGATGAACACGGCACCCCGGCCGAGCTGGCCGCCAAGGAGGCGGGCCTGCCGGTCGACGCCTACTGCGCCCAGCAGCACGAGGCGCAGAAGGCGATCTACGACGGGTTCAGCCTCTCGTTCGACTACTTCGGCCGCAGCTCGTCCCCGGAGAACCGGGAGATCACCCAGCACTTCGCGCGGCGGCTGAAGGAGAACGGGTTCATCGAGGAGCGGGCCGTCCGCCAGGTGTACTCGCTCACCGACGGGCGCTTCCTCCCGGACCGCTATATCGTCGGCACCTGCCCGCACTGCGGTTACGACAAGGCGCGCGGCGATCAGTGCGAGAACTGCACCCGGGTGCTGGACCCCACGGATCTGATCGACGCCCGCTCGGCGATCAGCGGGAGCGACGACCTGGAGGTGCGGGAGACCAAGCACCTGTTCCTGCTGCAGTCGAAGCTGCAGGGCGAGGTCGAGGCCTGGATCGACGAGCAGGGTGCGGACTGGCCGGTGCTGGCGTCCTCGATCGCCCGCAAGTGGCTGACCGAGGGGCTGCACGACCGCGCGATCACCCGTGACCTGGACTGGGGCGTGCCGGTCCCGGCGGACACCTGGCCGGAACTGGCGGCCGAGGGCAAGGTCTTCTACGTCTGGTTCGACGCCCCGATCGAGTACATCGGGGCGACCAAGGAGTGGGCGGATCAGGATCCTGCAAGCCGCGACTGGAAGTCGTGGTGGTACCGGGCCGAGGACGTCCGCTATACGCAGTTCATGGCCAAGGACAACGTCCCCTTCCACACGGTGATGTTCCCGGCGACCGAGCTGGGCACCCGGGAGCCCTGGAAGAAGGTCGACTACGTCAAGGCCTTCAACTGGCTTACGTACTACGGCGGGAAGTTCTCCACCTCCCAGAAGCGCGGGATCTTCACGGACGCGGCGCTGGAGCTGCTGCCCGCCGACTACTGGCGCTACTTCCTGATGGCGAACGCCCCGGAGTCGGACGACACTTCCTTCACCTGGGAGCTGTTCTCATCCTCGGTGAACAAGGACCTCGCCGACACCCTGGGCAACTTCGTCAACCGGGTGCTGTCCTTCTCCCGCAAGCGCTTCGGTGACAGCGTCCCGGCGGGTCTGGAGGCCGGTGCCGCCGAGGCGGAGCTGGGCGAGGAGATCGCGCGGCTGCTGGCCGAGTACGAGGAGCACCTGGAGGAGCTGCAGTTCCGCAAGGCCGCGCAGACACTGCGCGCGCTGTGGAGCGCGGGCAACTCCTACCTGGAGACCAAGGCCCCCTGGCTGGAGATCAAGACCAACCCGGACGGGGCGGCGCTGACGCTGCGCACGGCCATGAACCTGATCCACCTCTACGCGATCGTCTCCGAGCCGTTCATCCCGGCCTCGGCGGCGGCGATGCGGTCGGCCTTCGAGCTGCCGGACGCCACCGCGAGCTGGGTGACGCCGGACGAGGCGCGTTCGCTGTCGTTCGTGCCGGAGGGCACGCCGTTCACGGTGCCGCCGGTGCTGTTCGCGAAGATCACGGAGGAGGACCTGGAGTCCTACCGGGAGCGGTTCGGCTCCGCCGAGGCCTGAGGCCTGAGTCCTGAGTCCTGAGTCCTGCGCCGAAGGGCCCGTAACCGTCGCGGTTGCGGGCCCTTCGGCATGTCTGTTGATCGATCGGCAATCGTTCGTTCAGCGCGGTCAGCGAGGCTGTTCCCGTTGTGTCATGGGGGAAGCGAAGGAAGATCGGACCAGTGTGGGACAAGCGAATCACGGTAAGCGTGCATGCCGCCGATGAGATCGGACGGGCCAGGATCGTCCGCCAGTTGCGGTCCTCGGACGAGATCCGGGTGGTGCGGGAGGATGCCTCCGTCGAGATCCTGCTCATGGGGCGTCGCGACCACGACGCCCGGGGCGAGCTGAGCCGCCGCGTGCGGGAGAGCTGGGCGCCCCTGGTGGTGATCGCGGAGGAGCTGGGCGAGGCGGAGCTGATGGCGATCCGGGAGTACGGCGTACGGTCCGTGCTGTGGGGCCACCGGCTGACGCCCCGGCGGCTGGCCCGGGCCGTCCACCGGGCCGCGGGGTGCTGTCCGCCGGGCCCCTTGCCGGAGTTGAGAGCCCTGGTGTGAGGACGTGGCAGGCGCGAAGGGCCCGGCACATCGGGACCCTGTTGGTTAATCCGGGCCTTGCTGTTTCGCCCCGTCGATCTTCTGGTC
>NZ_JBDJPF010000071.1:0-31435 GCF_054957865.1 Streptomyces xingningensis | reverse complement strand
AGGTGACATAGCGGTCGGCCTCCCCGGTGAGCCGGTCCATACCCTCGGTGAGCTCGTCCATCGCGATCACCGCGCCTCGGCCAAGGGGTGAAACGCTCTGGCATTCATCACCGATCGTGATCGAGGGGACAGGCTCAGCGCAGCACCAGCAGATCGAGTCGGGTGACGACCGGCTCCGCGGTGCCGCCCGGCTGCGACTCGCGGCGGGCGGCGGCCGCGAGCCGCTCCACGCCGCGGGCGAACTCCTCGTCGGTGAGCCCCCGGAGCAGGGTGTCGGCCTCCCGGCGCAGCCTGCGCGCGAATGCGCCGGCGCTCGGCACGGTCCGCTGGGGGACGGTGGTGAGGGCCACCCGCGCGAAGCCCGCCGTGCCGAAGGCGGCGCACGTCTCCTCCACCGTCGGAAAGGTGTCCACCACCGCCCTGGTCTCGGGGAAGAACCGGACCATCGCCAGCCCGTCACAACGGCCCGGGAAGACATTGCGGATGAGGACAGTGGCCCGGGGGCGGAGCACCCGGCGCAGTTCCCGGGCGGCCGCCGGCAGGTCGGCCAGGTGCTGGACGACCATGGACAGCCAGGCGCCGTCGGCACAGCCGTCGGGCAGCGGAAGCGCCTCCGCGCGGCCGTCGAGAACCCGCAGCCGTGGATGGGCGGGGATCAACTCGCGCATCGCCGGGGCCGGTTCGACGGCCACCACATCGATGCCGAACCAGTCGGCCAGTGCCGTGGCGAAGCCGCCGGTGCCCGCTCCGAGGTCGAGGACGGTACCGTCCGGCCGCGCCGAGAGGTGGCGTTCGATGGCCGTACGCCACTCCCCCAGGCCCTCGCGGGGCAGTTCGCGGGCGTGCCGGTACGCCTCGGCAATGCGGGCGTCGTCATAGGGCGGTTTGGACATCCGTGGCTCCCGGGAGGCTCTTGCGCAGTCCGTCGAGGATCCGCGCGGCGCGCAGGGACAGCAGGCTGAACGACCCGGCGTCCCCGATGCCATGGGTGGATTCGCACAGTCCGTTGAGGAACAGCGGGGCGTCGCCGGTGTGTTGCGGCTGCACGCTGTAGTCCGCGTTCACGGCCAGGTATCCGTCCTCGTCGAAGCGGAACCGGTCGACCACACCGGACAGCAGGGCCGGGTAGGGCTCCTGGCGCGGACCGGGTCCCAGATCGCGGAATCCGGTGGCGAGCACCACCAGGTCGGCCGCCGCCCGTTCGCACCGTCCGGTGCTCCGCTCCTCGATCCCGAGGATCACCCGCCCGTCCCGTATCCCGGCGGTGCGTATCTCGCGATGGCCGCGGACGAAGACCCGCTGGTCGCCGTCGAGCCGCTGTTCATAGATGCGCAGATAGAGCTCGTGCAGCACATCGGCGTCGCTGGCCGAGTAGTTGGTCGGCCGCAGATACGCGTCCAGATCCCGCTTGGCCGCCCGGCCGGCCCGGAAGTAGCGGTCGGTGAACTCGGGGAAATAGCCCTCCTCGCTGAACGGGCTGTGGTCCTTGCCGCGCAGGCTGAAGGAGCGCGCATAGACGGTGACCCGGCTGCCGGGGAAGCGCTTGGACAGGTCGAGGGTCAGCTCGACGGCGCTCTGGCTGCCGCCGACCACGGCGATCTCGCCGGGTGGCCCGGGCAGTTGGCGCACCCGGGGCAGATAGTCGGTGAGGTGGACGATCCGCGGGCTGCGCAACGCGGCGAAGGGCGGCGGCACATAGGGGGTGCGCCCGGTGGCCAGCACCAGACAGCGGCCCTCGGCATGACGGCCGTCCGCGGTGCTGACGCGGTAGCGGGGCGGCCCGCCGTCGGCGCGGGCGATGTCCACCACCGGTGCGCCATAGTCGACCAGGTGGGCGAAGTGCCCGCCCGCCCACCGGACATAGTCGGCATACTCCTTGCGCAGCGGGAACTCGACCGGCAGGTTGAGGTGTTCCACCAGGCGGTCGTTCTCGAAGAGGTAGTTGAGGAAGCTGTAGCGGCTGCGGGGATTGCGCAGGGTGACCAGGTCGCGCGAGGGGTGGTTCTGGGTGTTGGACCCGTCCAGCAGCATGCCGCCCTGCCAGACGGGATCGGTCCGGGCCTCCAGGAAGCGGGCCGTGAGCTGGGGCGCCTCCTCCTCCAGCGCGATGGCCAGGGCGAGGTTGGCGGGTCCGAAACCGATGCCGAGCACATCATGGACCATGGGCGGCTCCTCCTCATTCGCGCAGGCAGCCGGCCGGCAGCCGGGGCGCGGCGTACAGCAGGGCGGGCACGGTCAGCAGCACCGCTCCGGCCAGGACCGTCCACAAGATCGCGTAACCGGCGTCCAGCAGGGAGGTGAAGATCAGCGGTGCGGCGACGGTCGCCAGGCCCCAGGAGGTCTGGAACAGCGCGCTGTAGCGTCCCTTCAGCTCCTGGGGTGCGGCCTGGTTGGCCGCGGCCGTCATCAGCGGCATGGACAGCACCTCACCGATGACGCCGGTCACGGACCCGACCAGCACCCAGGTCACCACATAGGGTTCCGACAGCCCGTGCACCGGCGCCAGCAGCACAAAGGTGGCCGCGAACACCAGGCCGGCCAGCACCAGCACCCGCAGTCTGCTGTGCCGCTTGGCCCAGTGCACGGCCGGTTTCTGACACAGCGCCAGCACGATGTTGCCGCCGACGATGGACGCGCTGGGCAGCCAGGGCGGGCCGTGCAGCGAGGTGACGGAGGCGAGCGGCAGGATGACGACCAGGCTGGAGGCCGCGAGCGCGAAGAGCACCTGGGCCACGCACATCATCAGATACGGCCGGTCGCGCAGGACCGGCCGCCACCCGGGGTGGTCGCCCTCCGGCGCCTGGGCCGCCCCCTCCGCCGGCGGCTCGCCGCCGCGCAGCAGCGGGCGGCCGAGCGCCGCGAGGAGCACCGCGGCGGCGACCACATAGGAGACCGCGTTGAGGTACGCCACGGCATGCAGCCCGGACACCGTCCCGGCCAGGGCGCCCGCCAGGCCGGCGCCGGCGCCCAGGCCGATGATGCGGATCACGTTCTGGGTGGCGAGCAGGCCCTCCATGCGGTCCGGGACCAGGCTCGCCAGCAGCGGGGTGTTGGCGGTCCAGAACAGCCGGTCGGCCGCGGCCGTCACGATCGCCAGGACGGCGACCTGCCAGGCCGAGCCGACCAGTGGATAGAGCGCGAAGGTGGCCGTCCGCAGCAGGTTGCTGACGACCACGGCGAGTGCCGGGCCCGTCCGGTCGACCAGGGATCCGCCGAGCGGTCCGGCGAGCAGGCCGATCAGACCACCGAGGGTCAGGGCGCCGCCCGCCTCGGCGAGCGGGATGTGCTGGGCCCTGGAGAAGAAGATCAGCCCGAAGGGCATCCACAGACCGCTGCCGATCGAGTCGATGCCCATCGCGATGAGATACAGCCGCCGCCGGGCGGCGGATGCCGCGGCGGTGGTGTCGGTCTTCCCGGGCTCGGTGGTGTCAGTCTCCATGTGCTGCTTTCTGTCCGACGGCGGGCTCGACCCGGGCGGGATCCTTGCGCAACTCACGATAGAGAGTCAGCCACTGCCGGACGCTCCCGGTCAGCCCGGCGGCGTCGATCACCGCCTCCTCCCGGGCCCAGTCGGCCTCGTCCACCGGCTGGATCCGTTCGCTGGCCAGCACCCGGCGGTAGAAGGGGTCGTCGCCGGTGCGGGCGCCGCCCATCAGCTCCCCCACCTCCGGCAGGCACAGACGCAGCCCGGGCCGGGCGGACCAGCGGTGCAGATCCGCCTCCCCGGCCAGGCCGAGGCGGGTGACGAGGGCGAGCGTCATGCCCTCGGGGTCGCCGCGCAACTCGCCGGAGTCGACGAGGAGATGGGGCACCCCCCGCGCCCGGCACCGGCCGATCTGTTCGCCCAGCGACTGCCAGCCGCCCTCGAACGGGGGAAAGGTCGTCGCGCCGCCGAGTTCGCCCAGCACCCGCAGCCTCGAGGAGACACAGAGGCGGGGGTCGCGCATGACGAACACCACCGGGGCGGTGGCGGTGGCGGCGAGCCGGTCGAACCGTTTCCCGTCGAGCTGGAAGCTCATCTCCTTGACCAGCAGTCCGGCACCGTCGGGCACCCGCTCCAGCGGGACGCGCTCACCGCTCGCCACCTCCATGGGGTGCAGCAGGATGCGGGCGAGTGCCGCGTCCCCGTCCGTGCCCCAATAGCCCGCCTCGAAGGGTTCATGGCAGTGGTAGCCGATCGCGGAGTGCTGCCAGAGCAATCGGGCCACCACGGTCGAGCCGGTGCGCGGCGGGGAGATCAGCACGATCCTGGTCCGGTACGCCGCCGTCAGGCGCCGCGCCACCTCGTCCCAGGCGGGGGTGCGGGCTTCCTCGGTGTTCACTCGGCGTTCGCTCCCTTCGGGTCGTCGGGTTCCGGCGCGGCGCGGTGCAGCGATATGCCCAGGCACCGGCGCATCCGGTCGATCAGGCGGTCGCCGCGTTCCATCGCGTCCGGCCAGTCGTCGCCCTCGACCACATAGCGGGCCAGCGGCTGCCCGGCGTGGCAGGCGGCGCCCGGCCGCAGCCCGTGGTCATGGCGGTCCACCACCCGGAAGTCGGCGCCGCCGGTCCAGCCGAGGTCGATCCGTGGCCCGAGCCTGCCATTCACCACCGGCATGACCTTGCGGACGGCCAGGGTGCGGCCGCCGTCGTAGGCCGGCACGGCGGGTGTGCGGCCCTGGTGGACATCGAGGATGTGGTCGGCGAAGTCCACCCCGGTCAGCCGCTGGTACAGCGAGGGCATGATGCCGCCCATCACCCGGGGGTTGACCTCGACCAGTGCCGGTCCGGCCGGGGTGTGGACCAGCTCGATATGGAAGATGCCCATCCGGAGGTCCAGCACCCGGCACACCTCCTCGGCATAGCGGAAGCAGGCCTCGGTCTGGGCGGCGGTCAGCCGGGCGGGCATCGCCGCGCCCAGTTCCAGGCACTCGTCGGCCGCCGCGCGGGAGCGGCCGGAGAGCATGAAGCGGTGGGTCCGGCCGTCCAGGACGCCGAGTTCGGCGGAGACCAGCGGGCCGGTGAGGTGCTCCTCGACAAGGATGCCCCGGCACAACTGGGCGCGGATCTGGGCGGGTTCCCGGTGTGCCCCGGCCAGGATGGCACGGGCGGCGGCCCGTACCGCGGCCGGGGTGTCGGCGCGCCGGGCGAACAGGCTGTCCATGCCGCTGACCGGCTTGACCACCACCGGGTGGCCGATCCGGCCGGCCGCGGTGACGGCGGCCGCCTCGTCATGGACCAGGGCGTGCCGGGCGCCGGCCAGTCCGGCCGCGCGGATCAGCTCGCGGCAGCGGGCCTTGTTCCGCGCGGCGTGCACTGCCGCCGCGCCGGTGAACGGCAGCCCGAGCCGTTCGCAGGCGATGGCGACGGCCTCCGTCGCGGACTCCAGCTGGCAGACCACCGCGTCGACCGGCTCGGTGTTCAGCACCGGCCGGACGGCGGCGGTCAGCAGCTCCGGGTCCGAGGACACCGGGACGTCCACCACCCGGGCGCGGGCGAACAGGGCCCGGACCCGGTCGTCCACCGAATAGAGCCGCCGTGAGGCGCCCCGGACGAAGGTGACCCGGTGTCCCAGTTCGAGGGCCCGCTCCAGGGTGTGCAGCCCTGCCTGGTTGGTGTCGGCGAACAGGATGTGGGTCACCGGCCGTCGTCCTCGGGTTCCCAGCGGGCGGCCCGGTTCCACCAGGCCTCGAACTCGCGCAGGGCACCGAGGAGATCGGGGCCGGAGAGGGTGAAGACCACCTGGGCGACGGTGTGCGAGACCGACCGGGGTCCGTGGTAGCGGCGGCCGGTCACGCCGCTGGTGTCATAGCGGACCACGCCGGGCAGTGGGCAGTGGTCCGGGAGCCGGCGCAGGACGCCGCGCCGGGGCGGCAGCCAGCCGAAGCCATGGCGGCGGCGGAGGGGGCCGACGGCCACCTCCTGGGAGCGCCCCGCCTGTCCCTTCAGCCCCGCCTCGTACAGGCTGGTGTCAAAGGACCGGGCGTATGCCTCGACGATGCCCATCCCACCCGCCCGGCAGGCGATTTCACAGAGCACGACCCCGCGGTCGGCGGTGTGGAAGAACTCGGCGTGGAAGGGGTGCAGCCCCGGGGGCGGCGGCAGTGCCGCGACGACCTCGGCGGTGCGCTCCACCAGGGGCCGGTACAGCGGGTGTTGGGCGGGAAGCATGCCGCTGACGCTGGGCCGGGCGTGGCGCATGGTCTCCCACTGGGTGTTGAGATAGGCCGACGGGCGGCACTGCAGCACCTTGCCCCGGTGCATCAGCCCGTCCACATGGAAGGTCGGTCCCTCGACCCAGGCCTCGGCGAGCATCGGCACCCGGGCGGTGCCCAGCCGGGGCCAGCCGGCGGTGAACTCCTCGAGCGCGGCGGGCCCGTCGAGTACGGACTGGCCGATCGCGGAGCCGCCCACGGGCCGCTTGACCACCGTGGGGTAGCCATGGCCGGTGATGAACGCGGCCAGTTCGGCCGGGGTGGTCACCTGGCCCATCGGGGCGACGGGGATGCCCGCGTCCCGGGCGATGGTCTTCATCACCCGCTTGTCGGAGTAGGCGTCCGCACCGGCCGCCGACTGCCCGGGCAGCCCGAGCCGTTGGCGCACCCGGGCGGCGCGGGGCAGGTCGAACTCCGCGGTCGTCAGGATGCGGCGCACGCCGTGCCGCCGGCCGAGCTCTTCGATCCTGGGCTCGAGCTCCGGGCTCTCATAGTCGTCGACGGCCTCCAGTTGCCGGAACCGCCGGTCCCGGCCGTCGGCGCCGCCGCCGGGCAGCACGGCGCGGTCGGTGAGCACCACCAGTTCCTCGCGGCTGCCGGGAAACCACCGGGGGAGGTCGTCGAGGATCCTTCTGCGGTTGAGCACCAGCAGGGTCATCGGGTGCGCCAGAATTCGAGTTGGAGGGTCATCCGTTCCAGCGTGCCGCCGGTGTCGACGGTGGCGATGTTGTGCCAGCTGTGCGCGCTGCAGGTGCGGGCGACGCAGTGGCCGCCGTAGGGGACGACCGTCTCCTCGGGTGCCGGCGCGTCCTTGGCGGCCCAGGCCTGGAAGCCGCCCCCGTACTCGGCCCGCCAGCCCTCGGTCAGGTAGATCGCCATGCTGAGGGCCTTGGCTGCCTTGCCGGTGTCCACCGTGGTGTAGTCGCGGTCGCCGAAGACATAGAAGCCGGCGGTCATCGGCAGGGTGCGGATGTCGGTGCCGCTCTGCCCGGACAGCCACGCCTTGAAGCCGTCGGACAGGGCGCTGTCCAGCAACTCGGACCAGGCGGGCGGCAGTTCGGCGGTGGGCGGGGTGCGGGCGCCGTCCTCGAAGATGCCCAGGCGCCACATGTGGTACTGCTTGCGGTGCTGTTCACCGACCTTGATCTCCCGGCTGAAGAGGTCCCGGTCCGGCTTGGCGGAGTTGAGCCGCCGCAGGTCCTCGGGGGAGATCAGGCCCCCGGCCGTGAAATAGGTGAACGGCTTGTCCCTGCGTTCGAGCCGGACGCCGGTGTCGAGCATCTGTCAGTCCCTTCCCTGCTGTCCCTGGTGCCAGAACTCGAGTTGCACGGTGAGCCGGATGGTGTCCGCGGCGGCCCGGACCGGGGAGACCGAGTGCCAGGAGGTGCCGGTGGGCGGGAAGGCGAGGAACTGCCCGCCGCGTGGCGGGATGCGGCGCACCGGTTCGGCGTCGGGGTCGTCGCCGGCCCGTGCCTCGTACTGCCCTCCGGCGTCGGCCGGCCAGTTCTCGTTGAGATAGAGGATGGCGGTGACGGCCTTGGTGGGCTTGTCCTTGTGCACGGAGATGAAGTCGCCGTCGGCATGGGTGTAGACCCCGATGTCGAGCGGGAGCCGGCGCAGCGCGAGGCCGGTGCCGCGTTCGAGCCAGCCGGTGAACGGTTCGCTCAGCAGGTCGTCGAGGAGTTCGGTCCACTCGGCGGACAGTTCGGTGGCGACCGTGGTCCGCTCGCCGTGGCGTACCAGGTAGGCGAGGTTCATCGCGTACTGCTTCTCGTGCTCCGGGTCGGTCCGGGCGATGGTGCGGGTGCGGTGCAGGGGGGCGGTCGCATACAGCGCCCGGACCTGGGGGGCGGTGAGGGTCCGCTGGGCCAGGTGGACCACAAAGGGGTCGGTGATGTGCTCGAACCGCGCCTCGGTGTTCAGCACTGCGGCTCTCCTTTCCCGGTGCCGGTGAGCAGGCCGGGGGTGAACAGCTGGCGTACCGCGGCGGTGGCGTAACTTCCGGACGGCAGGAAGAAGTTGAGACCCACCTCGTGACCGCCGGGCAGCCGCCGGTCCGGCCGGTGGCCGGAGAAGCCGACGGTGGTCTGTACGACGGTGGGGCGCGCGGACTGTCGGGCCTCAGGGGTGCCCCGGTCGTAGGTGTACCTGGTGCAGGGCAGTTCACGGGCCTGGGCCAGGACGTCGATCGCCGCGTCGATCGAGGTGACATAGAGGTAGTCGAGGCCGTCCAGGCACAGCGGCCGGGTCCGGCGGCCGGCCGTGCGGGACACCAGGTCGCCGAGGAGCGCGTTCCAGCCGTGCGAGGCGTGCGCGGCCAGGTAGAAGGAAGTCGTCCGGGGGTCGAGCGCGGTGAAGAAGTCGCGGGGCGGCCCGTCCCAGCGCCGGGCGTCGGTGCTCTCCGGGGCGTTCAGGGCGGCGAGTTCGCCGAGCGCGGTGTGCCAGTCCCCGGCGAGGATGGCGGCGCCCACCAGATGGGTGCGTTTGGGGCCGCCGGGAACGCCGAACCGCTGGGTGTCGTAATAGTTGAGGAAGAAGAGGTTGATCTTTCGCAGTGCGGCCAGTCGCTCCGCCGTCGCACGGTCGAGTCCGCGTACGACAATGGCGAATCCATTGCCCTCGAGCCGCCCGATCCGCAGCGGTTCGCTGCCGTATCCGTAGTGCCGGAGGTACAGCCACCGGGACGGGGCGTCCGGTGCCGTCACGGTGAATTCCCGGGCGGTTTCGGAAAGGGTGCCGTGGGGCAGGGCGATGAGCTGTTCGGTGATGCCGTCCTCGTCCTTGAGACCGCCATAGGTGATCTCGCGGCCGGCTATGCCGAGTTCGCCCGCGATGAGGCGGACCGCCTCCATCGTGGTGTAGCCGCACTTGTGCAGGGTGAGATAGTGCTGTTTCGCCCCGGTGGCATCGGTGGTGCAGGGCACGACCATATTCTCGCGCACCAGGAAATCGTCGGGGGAATGCTTGAGTACGGGCTGTGGTGACACGGCCGTCAACAACTCCGCTCGGTTGTCGTGGCTGTTGTGATGGCGGCGCCCAGGGCGCGCAGCGCCCTCGGCAGATCCGGGTAGCCGCGCGCCAGATGACCGGCTCCCCCGATCACCGTGGGCCCGGGGACGGTGAGCGCCGCGAGCAGCAGTACCGCGGCGGCGCGCAGATCGGTGCCGGTCACCCGCTGTCCGGGGCGGTGCGGGGCGCTCGGTCCGTGCACCCGCAGGGTTCTGCCGTGCACTCGCGCGTCGACGCCCAGCCGGACCAGTCCGGGCACCTGGCCGAAGCGGCCGCCCCAGACGGTCTCGGTGAAGGCGGACGTGCCGGTGGCGTGCGCCGCGAGCAGGGCGAGGAAGGGCTGGCTGTCGCTGAACACCCCGTGTGAGGCGACGGTCACCCGCACCGGCCGCGGCCGCTCGCCGGGTGTGACGGTCAACCGGTGCCCGGTGTGCTCGAGTTGGATGCCCATGCGCTCCAGGACCGCGGTCTCCGGGGCGAGGGCGCGCACGGCGCGGTCGATGCCGGGCCCGGTCAGGTGCAGCGGCCCGGCGGCCGCCGTGGCACCGGCGCAGATCCAGGTGACGATTTCGATGAGGTCGGGCACCAGGCTGTGGCGGCAGGCGCGGGACAGCGCCCCGGGCCCCCGGCCGCGCACGGTCAGCGTGCCGTCCGGCGCCCGCTCGATGTCGGCGCCTAGCTCGCGCAGGACGTCCACCGCATCGGACACATCGGGTTTGGGATACGGGTGGCGCAAGGTGCTGGTGCCCTCGGCGACGGCGGCGGTGAGCAGGGCCATCTTGGTGGCGCCCGAGTACAGCGGTCCGGTCATCAGCCGGCGGTCGGCGGTGTAGTCGAGCAGGTCGACGGCGCAGCCGCGCAACCGGCTCGCCTCGGCGACGACTTCGCCGGACGGGCCGACGCGGACCCGGGCGCCGAACCGGGCGAGCACCGAGGCGTACTGCTCGACGGGGCGGCGGTGGCGTTCGCCGTCCCCGATCCGGCAGCCGCCGGCCACCGGCATGGTCACCCTGCCGTGCCGGGCCAGCAGGGCCGGGAGGAGGTAGACGGCACCGTGGATGCGGGCCGCGGCCTGCGGCGGGATCCCGGTTCCGGTGAGCGTGGTGCAGTCGATCTCCAGTGTTCCCCCGGCCCGTTGGGCGCTGCCGCCGCAGCCGCGGACGATGTCGGCGAGCACCGTGCTCTCCACGATGTCCGGGCAGTTGTCGATCGTGACCGGTGCCCGGGCGGCGGCCGCGGCGGCGACCACGGTCACCAAGGAGTGTTTGAATCCGGACGTCGCGATGGTGCCGGAGTGCAACGGGCGGCCGCCGTCCACCAGGAGTGCGAAATCGTCCGTCAATTCGTCGGAATGGCCTTCGGTTTTCCCTGATGCGATTGCCGTCACCGAGTTCACGGCCCTTTCGGAGCGGCTGTGGTGGGATCTCAAGGAACGATCGGTCTCGTCGGTTCACGACTCTAGCAGGGGGCCGTCGACTCGGTCCAGGGTTCAACATACCCCCGCGAATACTACGGAGCGTAAAATCTTCGGCAACGCTTGACATCCTCTTGGGCGGGGCCCTCTACTGAAGTCGGCAGTTCAAATGGCTTGACTGAAACGGCTGTTACGGGGGTAGTTGCCGTTGACGGGCGGGGCAATCCGACCGGAGCGTTTTCTGCCGCTCCAGCGGCGCGCGGTCGACGCGCGAATCAATCTCAGCAGCAATGAGCTCATTCACCCGGGCCTCGAGGAAATTCTTGCGCCCATCCATCCTCAATTCACCACCGAATTGTGGCGGCGGTATGCGAACTCCGCCGAGACGGTCGGGCAGTTGGCCGAACGCTTCGGTGTCTCCGCCGACCGGATGGTGCTCACTCCCGGGTCCGATGCGGCGCTGCGGCTGCTGGCCGGCTACCACCGGGCGCGGACCGCGCCGCCGGGCCCGGTCATCCTGCAGGAGCCCAACTACATCGCCTGGGAGCAGAGCGCCCTGCTCCTCGGGCTCGGGCTGCACCGGGTCGGCGCCGACCCGGCGGATCCGGCGGCCCAGGGCCGGGCCCTGGTACGGGCCGCGCGGTCCTGCTCCCATGCGCTGGTCGCGGTGAGCGTGCCCAATGGCCCGGCGGGCGGCTGTCTTTCGCCGGACCATCTCGACGAGCTGGCCGGACTCGCCCGCGACCGCGGTCATCTGCTGGTCGTCGACAGCTGCTACCAGGTCTTCCACGGCCCGCTGGAGGCGCGGACGGCACAGGCCGGCGGGCCGGTGGTCGTGGTGCAGTCGCTGTCCAAATCGCATGCGCTCGCCGGGGCCCGCGTCGCCGTGGTGGTGGCCGACGCCGCACTGGTGGCCACCCTGTCCGCCGGTCCGCTCGAACAGGCCGTGTCGGGGCCGTCCTTGCTGGCCGCCCGCACCGCGGTCCGCCAGCACGCGCGGTTCGAGGCGGTCTGGCGCGACATCGTCGCCGCCCGCGAGGAGGCGGCGGCCCGGCTGCGACGCCGGGGGTGGCCGGTGCCGGACACCGGCGCCAACTTCCTGACCCTGCGGCTCGGTTCCGCCGAGCTGGCCGCCCGCAGCACGCTGCGGCTGTCCGCCGCCGGCTACCGCGTCCGCGACCTGTCCGGCCTCCTGGGCCTGGCCGGCTGCCTCCGCTTCACCATCGGCGACGCGGCCACCACGGCCGCCTTCCTCGAGGTGCTCGAGTCCGTGCTGCCCGCCGCCCCACTGGCGGAGGCGTCATGAACACCGGTCTGCTGGACGGGCCGTGGACCCGGCGGAGCGGTGCCGACAGCCCCTACCGCTGGCTGAGCACCGCGCCGGGCGAGCTGTTCCCCGAGGGAGCCGCCCGGGAGCTGGCGGCGGCCTTCCCGCTGGACGCGTACACCCGGCTGGACACCACCGCCCGCCCGCACGGCAAGAGTTACCGCAATTACTCCCGGGTGCTGGCCGGCCCCGGCCGGCTCACCGACGACACCCTGCCCCGGCTCTGGCACGACCTCCTCGCCCAGGCGCTGACCCCGCGCTACCGGGCGGCCGTCGCCGGGGTGCTCGGCCAGCAACCGGCCTCGGCCGTGGAGGTCCGCCTGGTGCGGCACGCGCGAGGGGACTGGCTGGGACCGCACACCGACCGTGCGGACAAGCTCTTCAGCCACATCATCTACTTCAACCGCGACTGGCGGCCCGAGTGGGGCGGCTGTCTGCAGATCCTGCGCAGCGCCCACCCCTCGGACGTGGCCGCCGAGGTGGTGCCCCGGCTGGGGGCCTCGGCCCTGCTCGCCCGGGCCGACAACTCCTGGCACCAGGTCGGCGCGGTGACCTCGGATCCGGCGCCGGAACGGCGGTCGCTGCTCATCCACGGCCTGCGATGACCACGCCGGAAGCCGTCGCCCCGGGCGCCCGGCGGATACTGCTGCTGGGCTGCCCCGGCTCCGGCAAGACCACGCTCGCCCGCGAACTGGCCCGGGCCACCGGGCTGCCGCTGCACCACCTCGACGACGCCTACTGGGCGGCCCACTGGCGGCGCCCGGACCCGGCGGTGTGGGCGCGGCGGCAGCTCGCGCTCACCGCGGGCGACCGCTGGATCATCGACGGCAACCACCTGCCCACCATCGAGCTGCGGGCCCGCCGCGCCGAGCTCGTCGTCCTGCTCGACGCCGCCGCACCCCGGTGTCTGTACCGGGTGCTGCGCCGGGCCTGGCGGATCGGCCGCCGCGGGCAGTGGGACGCGCTGCCCGCGCGGGTGCGCGCCCAGGCCCGCGCCGGGATCCCGGTGCGGGCCGGGCACGATCTGCCGCGGCTGCTCTGTCTCATCGCCCGCTTCCGGCGGCGGAGTTGGTGGACGGTGGTCGACCGCGCCCGCACCAACCCGGACACCGCGCTGGTGGTCGCGGTGGTACCGGGCACCTCGGCACGCCGGGTACGCCGGGTGCGCACCGGGCTCGCCCGGCGCGGCGTCCCCGCGCGGGTGGTCCCGCTGTCCGCCGTCCCCGCACTGGTCCGTACCGCCCACGGGCCCCCGGCCGACCGAGAGAAGGAGTGAGCGATGCGGGTACTCGTCGCCTGGCCGCCCCATGTACCGAGCTATTTCAACGCGGGCCATCACCTCCCCACGTTCACCGTCGCGGCCTATCTGCGGGCGCACGGCCACCAAGTGGACGCCGTCGACTGCGGGGCGCTCAACCAGTCCTGGAAGGAGTTCGGCGACCGCGTCTTCCAGGGCGGCCACCAGGCCGTGGTGCTGGTCAACGACTTCGATGTGGTCGAGGGCGTCCGCCGGGCCGCCGACTACTGCCGCGCGCTGGCGCCCGGGGCGCTGTTGCTGACGGTGGGCCGTCTGAGCCACCAGAACCCGGGCTTCTTCACCTCGCTGGACCTGGACGCGGTCGTCTGCGGCGGCGACTACGAGGCCGGGGTCTCGGCCGTGCTGCGCTGGGCCGGGGACGGCCGCCCGGCCGGGGCCGGGCTGCCGGGGGTGACGGTGCGCACCGGCACCGGCTGGCGGCCCCCCGGCGGGCCCGGCGACTGGCTCCCGGCCGACCGGTGGGTGCTGCCGGACGTCTCGGAAATCCCCTACGCCAGCTATGAGTTGCTCTACCGCAAGGACCGGAACAAGTTCTGCGGCATTCCCGAGCGCCGCGAACTGGTGGTGCCGGTGGCCCGGGGGTGCCCGGTCGGCTGTGACTTCTGCGATGTGCCGCCGATGCAGGGGCTGCGGGAACGCCGGATCACCGTGGACCGCGCGGTCGGCTACATCCGGGACTGCTTCGCCGGACACCCCTTCGAGTATGTGGCCTTCTACGCGCCGACGTTCACCCTCGACCGGCCCTGGGTGAGCGAGCTGTGCCGCCGGCTGCGCGCGGAGCCGCGCCACTATCCCTGGAAGTGCGCGACCACCCTGCACCACCTGGACGAGTCGCTGGTCGAGGAGATGGGGGCGGCCGGCTGCGTACGGATCAGCGTCGGCGTGGAGACCTTCCAGGAGGCCGCCGCCGACCGGCTGCCCCGGGTCAAGCGCCGGACGACCGAGCGGTTCGAGCGGGTGGTGGGCTGGTGCCACCGCTTCGGGATCGAGCTCAACTGCTTTGTGATCGTGGGGTTGCCGGGCACCACTCCGGAGGGGGCCAGGGCGACCATCGAGGCGGTCGGCCGCGCGGGAGCCCGTGCCCGGCCGACGCTCTACACCCCGTACCACCGGATGCGCCCGGACATGAGCGAGCGGGAACTCAGCGGCTTCAACCGGCAGACCTTCGTGGACGCCGACCGGGTGCGCGCCGACGGGTATGAGCCGGCCGAGTATCTGCGGCTCGTCTTCGGCGGGGACGACTACCTCACCCCGGCGACCGCCCGCATCCCGCGCAGCGCGCGCGCCGGGGCGTGACGGCCATGGCGACCGTACCGGCCGCGGAGCGGCTGATCCTGCCGGGTGCCCTGGCCAACACCCGTGACTGCGGCGGGCTGCCCACCGACGACGGCCGGGTGCTCCGCACCCGCCGGCTGCTGCGGACCGCGTCCCTGGCCCGGCCGCACTGCCCCCTGGACGAGCTGGTGCGGGTCATCGGCGACGCCGACTATCTCGATCTGCGCACCGATCCCGAGATCGAGCGCGACGGCGGGCTCGAGGACCTGGTCGACCGGGGCTGGCGGTGGCACCGCAGCCCACTGCGGGACGTGCCCCAGGATCCCGCCGGTGCCGCCCCCGCCGGCCGCCCGGAGCTGCTGCCGCTGCTGCTGGCCGCCGCCGACCGGGTCACCGGGCTGCTCGGGGACCGGCCGGTGGTCGTCGGCTGCTCGCTCGGCAAGGACCGCACCGGGCTGGTCACCGCGCTGGTGCTGCACCGGCTCGGGGTGCGACGGGCCGCGATCGTCGAGGACTTCGAGCTCAGCAACGCCTGTCTGCGGGCCGGACGGCATCTGCTGCCGGAGCGCTGGCGCGACCCGGCCCATGGCTTCGGGGCCGTTCATGCGGCGGTGTGCAGCACGGTCCTGGACGCGGCCGGCGCACCGGGCGCCGGACAGCCGCCGCCCCGGTTCCCGGAGATCAGAAATTCCCTGCTCGTTGGAGAGAGTCAGCATGCCGCCACATGACCCGACCCGCACGGCCGACCAGGCGCAGACCTCGGTGGCCCGGGACCGCCTGGCCGCCACCGCCCGCGCGCTCGCCGACGCGGGGGCACACGCCGACGCCCTGTTCCCGGACCACCTGGCCGAGGTGCCCGCCGAGCTGGCCACCGTGCTCGCACCGGTGCTCCGGCCGCCCGACCGCACCACCGGCCGGAGCACGGCGCCCGGGCTGCTGGGCGGCTTCGACGACCCGGGCCCCACCCCGGCCGACTGGCGCGGCGGCCGTTCGGATCGCACCCGTGCGCTGGACATCGCCCTGGTGCTGCTCGCGGCCTGGGCCGGCCGCGTCTTCGGCTGGCCGGGCCAGCAGGACGGGCGGCTGGTGCACAACATCCTGCCGAGCCGCGGCTGCGAACGACAGCAGGTCGGTGCCAGCAGCACGGCCGAGCTGCTCTGGCACACCGAGGACGCCTTCCATCCGCGACGGGCCGAGCTGGTCCTGCTCGGCTGTGTCCGCAACGAGGACGCCCACCCCTGCCGGGTCGCCTCGGTCCGGCGCACCGGCCTGGCGCCCGGGGAACTGGCGGTGCTCCGGCGGCGGTTGGTGGCGATCGGCCCCGACGACTCCTATCCGCAGGCGCCGGGCCCCGTCCCCCACCGGGCCCGGCGGCCGGGCACCGCCACGGTCTGGTACGCGGAGGACGGCGCCTGCCTGCGCTACGACCCCGCCTACTCCCGCTTCCTGGCACCCGATCCGTGCTTTCGGGCGGCCTATGCCGCGCTGGGCCGCGGGCTGGAGGAGTGCGGCGAGGACGTACCGCTCGCCCCGGGCGACGTCCTGCTGATCGACAACGACATCGCGGTACACGGCCGGGCGCCCTTCCGGGCCCGCTACGACGGCACCGACCGCTGGTTGAAGCGGGTGCTGGTGCGGCTTCCGCGCCCCCGCCCGGATGCCGAGCGCGCCGAGCCGGACCACGGCCAGGTGCCCTTCGAGCCCCAGGGCGGAGCGGGGGTCCGGTGAACGATCCGCTGACCCTGCTGGGCCGTCCGCTGCCGGAGCTGCTGGCGCTGCCGATGGCCGCGCAGTTCCCCGGCCTGCGGCCCGGGCTGCACCGCTTCGACGCTCCCGGCGGGACCCTGACGCATGGCGCGGTGTGCCGGGCGATGAGCGCCTATCTGGGCAGCGAGCACGTGGCCAACGACCACGGGGCGTTCCCGGCGAGCCGGTACTCCGACGCCCTGGTCGACTGGTCCGCCTCCCGGCTGCGCGCACTGCTCGGGGCGGGCTCGGGCCAGGTCGTCTTCGGCCCCAATATGACGACCCTGACGGCCCTGTTCCTGCGCTCCCGGGCCGCGGACCTCGGGCCGGGCGACGAGGTGGTGTGCACCGAGCTCAACCACGAGGCGAACATCCGGCCCTGGGCCGCCTGGGCCCGCGCCCGGGGCGCCACCCTGCGGATGGCCCGGATCTCGCCGTCCGGCGAACTGTCCGTACCGGAGCTGGCCGGGCTGGTCACCGGGCGGACCCGGTGGATCGCGGTCACCGCCGCCTCCAACGCCCTGGGCACCCTGTGTGACATCCCGGCCGTCACCGAGCTCGCCCGGGCCGTGGGCGCCCGGGTGTTCGTGGACGCCGTCCAGGCGGTTCCGCACCGCCGGGTGGAGGTCGGACGGTGGGGCTGCGACGCCCTGGTGACCTCCGCATACAAGTGGTACGGACCGCATTGCGGGGCCCTGTGGCTGACGGACGAAACGGCCGCGGCGGCGCACCTGCCGGAACAGGCCGACTCGGCCGGCACCGGGCTGCCCGGGCGGCTCCAGCTGGGCACCACCGGCTTCGAGGCGGTCCTGGGCACCGGAGTGGCCGCCGAAGTCCTGCTGGGCTGGCGGCACTTCGGCGCCACGGCGCACCCCGGCACGGCGGGCGACATCCCGGCCGGCGACGTCCCGGCCGGCGAGGAGGAACTCGCCGGGCGGCTGCTGAAGGCGCTGGAGGCCAATCCGGCGGTCCGGGTGCTGGGGCCCGGCAGCGGAGTGCCCCGGGTGCCCGTGATCTGCTTCCAGGTGACCGGAGTTCCGGCCCGGGCCGTGGCGGAACGGCTCGCCCGGGCGGGGATCGCGGTGTGGCACGGGACGTTCTACTCCGCCCCGGCCCTGCGCGCGCTCTCCCCCGCCGATCCGGACGCGGTACGGGCCGGGATCGCCGCCTACACCACACACGAGGACATCACCGCTCTGATCGACGCGGTCGACTCCCTCACCGGAGCGGGCCGATGACCCCCCGGGACCTTTCGGCCAGGGTGCTGGACGCCCTGTCGGCGCACTGGACCGGGCGCGAGGTGATCGTGCTGCTCTCCGTCTTCGACGGAGCCGCCCGCACCCTGTTCGAGGAGCTGTCCCGGGTCGGGGCCCGGGTGTCGGCCGTCGTCACCGGAGCCGCCCCCGCCCCCGACGCCCCACCGGTGCCCCGGGTGTGGGACTGCTCGCGGCACGGTCCGGCGCTCTCCCGGGATGCGTTCGACCGCTGGCTGCACGACCCACCGCCCCGATTCGCCCACTGGCTCGACGAGTTCGACCCGGGGCGCACTCATGCGGTGCTCGGCAGCACCTTCACCCATGCCACTGCCGTCGCGGGCCGCCCGGTGCACGGCCGGCGCCGGTCGCGGTGGGCCGCCTGGGAGGACAAGACCCGGATCGACGCGCTGTGGTCGCGCACCGGAGTGCCCGCACCGCGCTGCGCCGTGCTGCCGCTGGACGACCCCGGCCTGCGCGACACCGTCTCGGCCCTCGACGCCGGCCTGGGCGTGGTGCTGGCGATGGACGCCTCCACCGGCTTCCGCGGCGATGCCACGGGGCTGCGTTGGGTCAGGTCGGCCGGGGAACGGGAGGCCGCGCTCCAGTGGATGCGGGGCCGGACCGAGCGGGTGCGGATGGCCGAGTTCGTCTCCGGCACCCCGTGCAGTGTGCTCGCCATGGTGCTCGCCGACGGCGTCGCGGTGTTTGACCCCATCGAGATCGTCACGGTGGCGGACACCCGCACCGCCACGCTCACCTTCTGCGGCTCCTCCACCCGCTGGCGCCCCGGCCCGCGGGCCGCCGCCGAACTGCGCGGGCACGCCCGCCGGGCCGGGGCCCACCTGGCCGAGAACGCCGGATACCGGGGCATGTTCAGTGTCGACGGGATCCTCACCGAGCGCGGCGTCCTGGCCACCGAGCTCAACCCGCGCCATGCCTCTGGCCTGGGACTGCGCGCCGGCCTGCCGCACTTCCCGGTGTACCTCTTCCAACGCGCCGTCCAGGAAGGCCTTCCCGAGCTGTTCGGGATCCCGTCGGCGGCGGTCGAGGAGTCCTTCCGCGAGGTGGTGCGCCGTCACCCCTCGCACTCGGTGCGGATCCCGGGGCCACCCGTCCCGGCCCCGGACACCCGGCCGTCGCGCCTGGTCACGGTCGACGCACCGGTGCCGGTGTGGCAGGACGTGCGGTATCTGACCGGGTCGGCGGGCACCCGGGTGCTGTCCGTGGAACCCGAACTGCCGGACGGGGCGCTCGGTCCGGCGGTCGCGGCCCTGGCCAGGTCGCTGGGCAGGCCCGATGCGGTGTCCCCTTGGCGGCCTCCCGATCGCCCCGCACCCATGGCACCCGCACTCATCGAAGCAGAAGGGGAATCACACCATTGACGGACCGTCAAAATCTGCTCGGCCCCGTCACCCCGGCCGGAGAACGGGCCTGTGCGGCGGTCGCCGAGCTGGCACCGTTCCTCGCCGGGCAGGCGGCCGACAACGACCGGGACGCCCGCTTCGCCCGGGAGAGCGTCAACCGCCTCGCCGAGGCAGGGGTGTTGGCCGCCTGCGTGCCGGCCGAGGACGGCGGGTACGGGGTGCGGTCGCTGCGCGATCTCGCCGCGATCGCCGTGCTGCTCGGTGCGGCCGACGCCTCGGTGGCCGTCGCCGTCTATATGCATCTCGCGCTCACCTGGTACTACGCCCGCACGGTGCGCCATACGCCGCCCGCGGCCCATGGCAAGGAGAGTGCCTGGCTGCGGGAGATCGGCGCCCGGCGGATGACCGTCTGCTCCTCGGTGGCCGAGCCGGGCGTCCAGTCATGGCAGCTCACCACCACCGCGGTGCCCTGCGCCGAGGGCTGGCGCATCACCGGACGCAAGGTCCTGGCCTCCCTCTCCCCCGCGGCCACCCACTTCTACAGCCGCGTCCGGGCCGAGACGGCGGACGGCCCGATGCAGGGCTCCGTGATGATCCCGCTGGCGGCCCCGGGAGTGCGGGTGCTCGACGACTGGAACGGGCTGGGGCTGCGCGGATCGGGCAGCGGCAGGCTGCTGTTCACCGATGTCGTCGTCCCGCAGGCCGCGATCGCCATGCGCGGACCGTGGGGGCGGCGCGATCCGCTCGGGCTGGAGGGCCGGGCGGCGTCCTCCGGGCCGCTGCTGGGCGTGTACCTCGGCATCGCGCAGGCCGCCAGGTCGGCCGCCCTCGCCGGACTCAGGACCCGCGGCGAACTCCCGGACGGCCACTCCGCGGGCACCAAGACCCTGCTGGCCGAGCTGGAAGTGCGCATGACGGCGGCCTCCGGTGCCCTCGGATCCCTGCTCGGCACGCTCGACCGTGAGGTCACCGGAGCCGCGCCCAGATCGCTGCCGGTGGCGCTGGGCCGGGAGTTGCTGAGGGAGTGCGTGGCGGCGGGCATCGTCGTGGAGCGCTCGGCGCACGAGGTGGTGGACCACGCGATGCAGTTGTGCGGCGGCAGCAGCTATGCCTCGGGGCATCCGCTGGGCCGCATGTACCGGGATGTGCGGGCCGCGTCCTTTATGCGCCCGCACACCCCCGCCGAGGACTGGACCGACTTCCTGGCCGACTCGCTGCTGGAGGGAGAGAGCGGTGGAGCAGCCGACGACGGCCACCGCGCGACCGGTGACGGACGCTGAGACCGCCTTCTTCCGGGAGCACGGCTGGGCGTGGCTGGGCGGTCTGGTGCCGCCGCCCCTGGTGCGCCGACTGCGCGCCGAGGCGGGGAAGTTGATGGGCGCCGGTGCCGAGCGGGCCAAGCGGTCCAGCGGCGAGCACTTCCGGTCGCTGTGGCGGACCCTCGACGAGCCGTCCAGGGACAGCGACTTCCTGCGCTCGTTCGCCACCTCCCCCGGGCTCGGCAGGCTCGGCTCCCGGCTGCTGCGCGACCGGCCGGTGCGGTTTCTGCGCGATGAACTCATCGTCAAGATGCCCACAGGCCAGGGCGAAGGCATCCGCACCCCCTGGCACCAGGACTTCCCGTATGCGTCCCGGGACCGCTCGGGACAGCTCACCCTCTGGATCGCGCTCGAGGACACCCCTCCCGAGCGCGGCACCCTGTGCTTTCTCTCCGGATCGCACCGGATGGGGCTGTTGGGGCGGGCGCTGTCCGAACCGGACAACGATCTGGTCGTCCAGTATCCGGAGCTGTCGGCGGAGTGCGAGCAGTCGCCACCGCTGCATCTGCGGGCCGGGGACGCGACCGTGCACCACTGCCTGGTCGTCCACGGTGCGCCGCCCAACACCACGGACCGGCCCCGCTGGGCGTACACGGTCGTCCTGTTCCAGGCGGACGCGCTCTACACCGGGACACCGCAGCGGCTGACCGGTGCCCTCCAGGGGCTGCGTGTCAACCGCCCGTTCGACCATCCGCTGACGCCGGTGGTGTGGCCGCTGTGACTCCGGCGCTGCCCACCCGGTTCGTGAACCTTCCGGGTACCTTCAACTTCCGTGATCTGGGCGGCTATCCGGGCCATGGCGGACGGACGGTCCGCCGGCGCCGGGTGTACCGGTCGGACCGGCTGGACGGGCTCACTCCCGAGGGGCGGACGGCCTTTGCGGCGCTGGGCGTCCGTACGGTCATCGACCTGCGCCGCGCCGGGGAACGCCAACGGGGCGGGTGGGTGCCCGACGGGGCGGGCGTCTCCTGCCACAGCCTCCCGGCCCACCTCGGCCTGGCCTGGCGGGAGTACGACCCGGAGCGCGGGCTCATCCGGTTTGTCGCGGACCGCTGTCTGCGCACGGCCGAGCGGAGCAATGCCTCCTTCGGGGCGGCCCTGCGACTGCTGGCCGATGCCCGCAACGCCCCGGCGGTGCTGCACTGTCACGCCGGGCGGGACCGTACCGGCGTGCTGGCCGCGCTGCTCCTGGGGCTCCTCGGGGTGGCCGAGGAGACCATAGCCGACGACTATGCGCTCAGCTCCGTGGCGGAGGAACGGTACAACTCCTGGCTGCGCGCCACTGGTTCGGCGGCGGAGATTCCCCCGGCCCATCTGGTGGCGACCCCGCGCGAGGCCATGCTGTTGTTCCTCCGGGAACTGCGGGACCGTCATGACGGCCCGGCCGGCTACGCGGCCGCGGCCGGTCTCGGCGGCCCTGCGCTGGCGGCCCTGCGCGGCCATCTGCTGGCCGCGCCCGAGTCGCCTGGCGAGTCACCTTCTGCGACGGCGGTGGGCCGCGACGCGCTCGCGTGAGGCGCAGGCCGGGGAGCAGTAGCGGCGGGCGCTCCCCGGCCCGGTGCCGAGGTAGAGAGTGACGCAGCCGGCCGCGGCGCACTCCCCCCAGGTGACCCGGCCGTACTCGGTCAGGATCTGGGCCAGCGCCAGGGCGCCGGAGGCGAGGAACCAGTCGGCCCAGGAGGCGTCTTCGCCCCGGTCGACATGCAGGTGCCAGGCATGGCCGTGGTGCCGCGACAGCCGGGGACGGGCGCCGCATTCCGCCAGCAGCGCGTTGAGGGCGAGAGCGGCCCGGTCGGCGTCGGTCTCGACGAGGACCCGGACGATGCGCCCGGCGGCGACCCGCAGCCTCTCGGCGTCGGCCTCCGAGAACTCCCGCTCGGTGAGGTCGCGCGGATGCTCCCCGTGACGGGCGAGCAGCTCGGCCAGTTCGGCCCGGGACGGGGCGGGGGACGCCCGGACCGCGTTGGCGATGTCGATCAGCCGTCGGCCCGGCTGGAATCCCTGCTGCGGCGCTGCGTCACCCATGGCTCGTCCCCTCTCGTTCCCGGCCGCCCCCATGCTAGCGTAACGCCTTATTTCTTCAAGACGTTACAGTGGAGGTGAGCATGAACTCGCCCACGGGGCTGCGGCGTTGCCTGGCCACGGCGTTCCTCGCCCGGCTGGCGGATGAGGGGATGGCCGTGGCGGCGGTGCTGGTGGCACTGCACCGCACGGGCTCCCCGGCCCAGGGAGCCTTCGTCCTCTCCGCGTGGATGGTGCCGCATGTGGCCGCCGCGCCCGTGCTCGGCGTCCTCGCCGAACGGGCCCGGCGGCCCCGCCTGTTCCATGCCTGCGCGCTGGGCGGGTCCGCCGTGGCGATCACGGCACTGGCCGGGCTCATCGGCCGTGCGCCGGTGGTGGTGACCCTGGCGGTGGCCGCGGCCGGCGGGAGCTGCGGACCGGTGGTCTCCGGCGGCCTGTCCCGGCTGGTGGCCCTGCTGGCTCCGCCCGGCGCCCGGCGCGACCGCGCCTGCGCGGGGGACGCGACGGCCTACAACGCCGCGGCGGTGGCCGGACCCGCCCTGGTGAGCGTGGTGGCCCAAGTGGCCCCGGCCGCCGTCGCCATGGTGCTCCTGGGCGGCGCGGCGGCCGCCGCCACGGCGCTGGCCGCCCTGCTCCCGCTGGGGCGGGTCCGGCGGGCCGGTGCGGATTCCACGGCGTCCGGTGCGGTGCGTACTCGGGTACCCACCGGCCTCGCCACGGGAGCCGTGGCGCTGTGGCGCATACCCGAGTTGCGGGCGATCACGGCCTGCACCTGTCTGGCCTTCACCGGCCTCGGCGGGCTGACCACCACCACGGTGCTGCTCGCCGACCACCACGGCCGCCCGGCCGCCGCAGGCCTGCTGACGACCGTCTTCGCGCTGGGCGCGCTCGCCGGCTCGCTGGTCCTGACCCGGCATCAACCCCCGCTGACGGCCCAGCGGTTGGCTGCCCTTGCGATGCTGGGCAGCGGCCTCGCCCTGGGAGCCGCCGCACTCGCCCCCTCGCTCATGGCCTGCGTACCGTTCTTCGCCCTCGCCGGGCTGTGCGACGGCCCGCTGCTGAGCGCGACCCTGCGCATCCGGGCCGAGCACGCCCCACCGGGGGCCCGGGCCCAGGTCTTCATGCTGGGCGCGGGCCTGAAGATCTCGGCGGCCGCCGGTGGTGGTGCCATCGCGGGAGTGGCCGCCCTGCCACCGCCGCTGCTCCTGCTGGGCATCGCCGCCCTGCAGCTGGCGGCCGCCGCCCTCTATCCGGCGCTGTCGGCCACGGAGTTCAGGGCCGAGCGTTCAGGGCCGGGCGATGAGGGCCGGGGCCACCGACGCTCCGGGTGATCGCCAGGATCGCCATGTCGTCATCGCGTGGCCCGCCGGTCCAGTGCTCGACATCCCGGACCAGGGCTTCGATCGCCTCGTCCGGTCGCCGGAACGGGCCCCGGCCGACGAGCCCGCTCTCCGGCGTGTAGAAGACCCCGGCAGGGTCCCGGGCTTCCGTCACACCATCGGTGACCAGCAGCAGCGTGCCGCCGGCCGGGAACGGCCAGTCCTCGGGCCTCGCTTGTGGCGCCCCCAGGCCGCTCATGGCCAGGGGAAGACCCGGCTCGCCCGGCTCCAGAGCGCGCACCGTGTCGTCCACCAGGAGATACGGCGAGGGGTGGCCGCAGTTCAGCAGCCGCATCCGCTCCGCGTCCGGGGTGATCTCACCGAGCAGCGCGGTGACAAACCCCTCCATCCGGATGTCCTCCTCGCGCCGCGCGGCCTCCTTGAGGAGTGCGCGCTCCAAGTGCTCGGCCAGCACCACCAGGTCGGGCGCCCGGTCGGCCGCCTCCCGGAAGGTGCCCAGCAGTACGGACACCACGCCGACCGCGCCCAGCCCCTTGCCGCGGACATCCGCGATCAGCAGCCTGGTGCCGTACGGCGTGTCCTGCACGGCATACGCATCCCCGCCGATCAGCGCCTCGATCTGGGCCGCCTGGTAGACGGCGGCGATGGCCAGCGCACCGATCCGCGCCGGTGGCTCGGGCAGTACGGCACGCTGGGCGGCCTCCGCGACGGAACGCATCGCCTCCAGACGGCGCCCATGGCGGGCGATCACCCGGTTCACACCGAGGCCGACGAGTGCGGTGAACACCGCGTTGGTCAGGGTGAGTACGCCGACGACATGGCCGAAGTAGCCGTCCTTGACCGTCAGTGCCAGCTCGACCAGGACGATGGCCGCTCCGGCGGCGAAGGTGTGCGGTAGCGAAAGCAGTGCTCCGGCCACCACGACGGAAGCGGCCAGCATGGGATCGCCCCAGTATTGCTGCGGCGACAGGACGTTCCAGGTGATCCCGGCCACGATCAGGGTGGCCGGTGCGAACGAGACGGGCTCCGGCCGGTTCACCGCTTCAGCGCCACCCCGGAACTGCTGTCCGTGGGCGGCGCCCGGCCGGGCCGCCCTTCTTGCCCGGCTCGCCGGGAGTGTTCTTCGCCGTGACGGTGATGCCCGCCCCGGCGTTCCCGGCGGAGAGGGTGTAGGGGCCCAGGACCGGGCCGGCCGGTTTGCGGTAGCCCTCGGGCACGGCGGTCTCCCTCAAGTAGTAAGTGCCCAGCGGGAGATCGGGGAAGGTGCAGTGCCCCTGGCGGTCCGTGGCGCAGCCCGGGCCGACCCTGGTGTCATGGCTGCTGCCGCTGGTCTGCAGCCCCGGGTGGCCATTGGTCTCACGCCATAGTTCGAAGACCGCGCCCTGGAGCGGCCGTCCGGTCCGGGAGTCCAGCTTGGTCAGCCGGATGGTGCCGTGGGGTGTCTTGGGCCGGGTGTCGGGGGCGGTGACGGTGACGCCCCGGGCGGCGTTGTCGCGGGTGAGGACGAGCGGCCCGAAGACGTTGTGGGCGGGGAGGTCATAGCCCGTGGGGGCCTGGGTCTCCTGCCAGTAGTAGGTGCCCGGCGGCACGGTGGCCCGGCAGACGCCCTGGGCATCGGTGGTGCACACACCACCGGCCTTGGTGTCGGGATGTGTTCCGGTGGTCTGGAGTCCGGGGGCGCCATTGGTCTCGTGCCACAGCTGGAAGCGGGCGCCCGGCAGGTGTTTTCCGGTCCCGGCGTCGGTCTTGACCACCGAGACCTGACCGGTCGGGACCGGGGGGACGGTGCAGTCGGGGAGACTGCCGGTGAAGGGGTAGGCATGGAACTCCTGGCCGCCGCCCCCGCTCGCGGCGGAGGTGTGGGTCAGGGATCCGGCGGTGAAGAACCGCCCGTTGATGCCCGGCATGGTGACGGTGGTGTCGCTGCCCCGGTTGCCGATCAGGATGCTGCCCTGGAACTGCCCGGTGCCCTTGAACTCGACGTGCGTGGCATCGGGGACATTCCACAGCAGGTGCTCACGCAGCTTGTTGAGCGGGTCGGTGTCGGCGATACCGCCGCTGAAGGTGTTGATGACACGGGCGTTTCCGGTGAGGTTGACCAGGATCGTGGCACCGGCGGGGATGCCGGTGAATCGGACTCCCTCCTGACCGCCGCCCCGGCCGACGATGTCGAAGTCGACATTGAAGACCTGGAGCTTGGCGGTCCCGTCGCCGGTGAACAGGGTCTCCTGGCCGTTGTTGCGCGCTGTCCCGGTGGCGGCGCGGCCCTTGCCGTCGGCGCCGTGGGCGTAACAGCGGCCGGCGGCGGTGAGCTGGTCGCGGAGCGCGGTGTACGGGCGGGTGGCGGCAGGGTCCAGGACGCTGCGGCCGATGATGGTGCCGGAGGCGGGCCCGGCGTGCCGGACCACTCCGCCGGTGACGTCCAGGCGCTGGCCCGGGGCGACGGTGACCGCACCGCCCGTGGTCAGCCAGTCCGCTCCCGCGGGCGGCGGGACGCGTGAACCGACGCCCACCAGGCCCAGGTTGTAGAGGGATCCGCCGGAGGTCTTGTGCAGGTCGAAGGAGCCGAGGGTGACGACGCGGCCCTCGGCCTCCGCCGCGGCTCCGCTCACCCGGAAGTCGCCGCCGACGAAGATGTTGATGCCGTTGTCGCGGCCGGCGATCGGCCCATTGCCGACGGCGGGATAGGTGGTGGGGCAGTTGCCCGGCACACAGGGGCCGAGGCCGCCGGGCAGAGGTGCCGCCACCGCCGGTGCGGCGAACCGGCCGACGACGGTGGCGGCGCACACGGCACCGAGCAGCGCGCGCCGCAGCCAGGCGGCGCGCCTGGGCCGACGGGCGCCGGGAGGGGGAACCGGGCCTTCGTTCACTACGCCCTCACATGGTCGCTTTGCCGACATTTCGACATCAGGGCCGATCCTGGTCAAGCGGGGTGGTCCGGGGGCACCGACGCGCCGGGCGACTGCCCCGATCAGCCGATGATCTCTTGATGCGCCGCGCCGTCAGGTGCCCGGTTTGCGTCCCCACACATAGACGTCGTCGCCGACGTGCAGCACATCCCACAGCCGCTGGGCGTCGGCGACGGTCAGGTTGACGCAGCCGGCCGATCCACCGCCGTCGTACAGCTCCCCCGGGTGGCCGTGAAACGCCTGGCCGCCCGAGAAGAACTGGGCATAGGGCATGGGGGCGTTGGCGTAGAGGGTGGAGACGTGGTCCTTGTGCTTCCAGTAGACCTTGTGCGATCCGGTGCGGGTCTCCTGACCCAGCCTGCCGGTGCGCACCGCGACCGGTCCGTATCTGATCCCGCGCCCGCGCTGCACCCACATCAGCTGCCGGTCGAGGTCCACACAGGCCATCAGGCGGTCGGGGGCCGGGCACTTCCCGGCGGCATTGGGGTTGCCACGAGCCTGCGCCACCAGCATCGCCCGATAGGTGGCCAGCCCCGCGTATCCGTCCGCCGGGCGCACGCCCTCCCGGCGCTGGAAGGCGGCGATGGCCTCGCAGTCGGCGACGGACTGGCGGCCGTCCGGGGGCCGGTGCAGATACTCCTCCAGCTGCCATTGGTACGGTCCGGTGCCCGCGGTGCACGCGCCCGCCGCGCGGGCGGTGACCACCGGCCACGCCGTACCGGCGCCCAGGGCCATGGCCAGGATCAGAACCGCCGTCAGAACGGCCCGCCGGGCGTCCTTGCGTGCCGTGCGCTCGATGCTCATGGACGACACCTATCCGGCGCACGCCGGGCGGGCATCCCGGGTGCGCCGAACAGGCGCCCGAAGCGCGCTCACCTTGATGCATCTGCAATGCTGCGGGAGTGCATGGGGAACCCGACGAAGGTGCCGAGCTCGCGGCCGCGGCGCAGGGACCCGGCGCAAAGAACTCGCGGATGTCCTGCCAGACCGCTCTGCCGATGGGCCTGCAGGCGGCGGACGGCATCGTCGCCTTGCTGACCGGGCGCGATCCCCGGCCCCTGCGGCTGCGCTACGCCGGGCAGAACATCAGCCTCGGCCGGTCCGACGGTCTCATCCAGTTCGCCCGGCCCGACGACAGCCCGGTCGAGTCCGTGCTGACCGGCCGCACCGCGGCGCGCCTCAAGGAGGCCGTCATCCGGGGCACCGTCCAGGTCATGCGCCGCCCCGGTCCCTACACACCGGCCCGTCCCGGGCGGCCGTCCGGCTCGGCGGAAGCAGCATGAGCCGGGCGAGGCATCACCGCCGGACGGTGCGCTGCGCGAGGCGGGCCCAGGCGTTCCGGTCGTAGGGGCACCGGGGGCGCAGGTTGCTGCGTTCGCTCAGCAGTGTGCGGGCAAGGTCGTGGTGTCCGGCGTGCAGGGCCGCCTCGACCAGGGTCTTCTGCAGGGCGTCGCGTTGGGCGTGGCTGCCGCCGAAGGCGTGGAGGCGGCGTCGCAGGGGCAGCAGCAGGTCGACCGCGTCGGCGTAGCGGCACTGCCCGTACGCCACGAGGGCCCGGCTCACCGGCAGCCCGATCTCGGCGGTCATCGGGACGTTGGAGAGCCCCGGATCGGCATCTCGTAGCCAGGTCTCCCGGTCGTGGATGAGCCGTTCGGCGTCGGAGATGCGGTCGGCCCCGACGTAGGCCATGACGGCGTGGACGTCGTTGAAGGCGTAGTGGGCGCCGTCGTGGCGCCGTGCCCAGGCATCGGCCAGTACGGGCCAGCGGGGGCCGGTGTCGGTGCCGGCGAGGTACAGCCGCCACAACAGCGATGCGGCGTCCAGGAGTTCCATCGCCGCCCCGGCCGAGTCGTCGTGGTGCACGGCGGCGTCGTAGACGGCCAGGACCTTGTCCGTGCGGCCCGTCTCCAGGACGTACAGGGCGTAGTGCCACCAGTTGTGCACGGTGAGGTAGTTGCCGGTCGACCAGTCGTCCGTGCGGGCATCGAGGAAACGGATGCCGTCCTCGTGCCGTCCCTGCATCTCGTAGGCGTGCACGACGGCATGGATGCCCCAGACGTCGCGCGCATTGCGTTCCACGGCCTGAAGGCCCATGTGCTCGGCCCGGGTGTAGTGGCCGGCCTCCTCCAGGCCGAACGCGTACATGCCCTGGAGCAGGCCGTAATGCGGATCGTCCTGGTCCCAGGCGGACAGTGCGCCGCCGATGCGGTCGCGCAGCAGCGTGGCGTTGCCGGTGAAGAAGTCGATCTGGTGGCCTGCCGCGAGAGCCAAGGCGTCCTTCGGGTATGCCACGACGAGCTCGGCGAGGATGCGGCCGGCCCGGTGCATGTCGCCGTCCAGCCAGGAGGAGGCGGCCTCGACGTGCATGCGCTCTCGCGGGGTCAGATCGGTCACGGGCACGTTGCGGCGGTACGCCTCGAATGCGGTGGCCGCCCCGGCCGCGTCCGTTTCTTCCGTGCCCAGCAGGCCGAGGTAGGCGCGGAGGACGTTGCCCATGGCGGACCGGGGCGAGGTGCCGAGCACCGCCCCGGCCTCCGTGGTCACCTCCTCGCGGAAGAAGAGCAGGCTGTCGAGCGCCTTCTCGTAGTGGCGCACGGCATCGGCGTCGGTGTACGTCATCGCGTGCGCGTGCCGGTCCGTGACCACTGTGCCCTCCCAACGGGTCGCCGCGTGCCGGAGGGATCTCTGCCCAGCACCCGCCGGGGGAATCCTCGGCGGCCCCGGCCCGGGATGCCCAACGCGGGGTCAGCGGGTGCCGGTGGCGCGGGCGGCGCGGCGCAGCCGGGCCCGGGCCGGGTCGCGCGCGGGGTGGGTGGCCGCCGGAGCGGACTTGCCGGGATCGGTCCGTACGAACAGGGTCACGGTGACGCCCTCGGTGAATCCGTTGCGGCGCATCAAGGACGCCGACGCCTGGTTGCCGGCTTCCACATCGGTGATGATCCGGGAGGCGCCGGCCGCGAAGAGGGCGTCGCAACACCGCTCCACGAGCGCGCTCGCGACGCCCTTGCCCCGCGCGCGCTCGTCCAGCGCGATCCACTCGAGATAGCCCCAGTCCTCGCGCTCGTCATAGGAGAGCGATCCGAGTACAAAGCCGAGCAGGCCCTCGTCGTCCACGGCGACCCAGCATGCTTCCGGCTGCGCGTCCCAGTGCACGGCGACCGCGGACAGCGACCACGAGGTGTACGGCATCGCGTCCACGTCGTATGCGCGGTATCCGAGGTTCAGAACGCCGTCCAGGTGGGACAGCTGCATGGGAATGATGTCGGCATGATCCATAGGCAGATCCTGGCATAAGGCCATATTCAGGCTCCGGACCGGGCAGTCCGCCGGGATCAGACCACCGGGGTCGGGTAGGTCGGGTACTCCACTCCGGAGACGTGCTGGACAACGCGGATGACCTGGCAGGAGTAGCCGAACTCGTTGTCGTACCAGAGGTAGAGGATCGCGTTGTCGCCCTCGACCTTGGTGGCACCGGCGTCGACGATCGAGGCGTGGCGCGAGCCGATGAAATCGCTCGAGACGGCGTCGGGGGCGCTGATGAAGTCGATCTGGCGCTTGAGCGGCGAGGCCAGCGACACATTGCGGAGGTAGTCGAGGACCTCCTCACGGGTGGTCTCGCGCGCGAGCTGCAGGCTGAGGATCGCGATCGAGACGTCCGGCACCGGGACGCGGATCGAGCTGCCGCTGATCGGCGCCTTGAGGTCGGGCAGCGCCTTGGCGACGGCGGAGGCGGCGCCGGTCTCGGTGATGACCATGTTGAGCGGCGCCGAGCGGCCGCGGCGGTCGGAGCTGTGGTAATTGTCCAGCAGGTTCTGGTCGTTGGTGAACGAGTGGACGGCCTCCACATGGCCGCGCAGGACGCCGTACTCGTCCGCCATCGCCTTCAGCGGCGGGACGATCGCGTTGGTGGTGCAGGACGCGCAGGACAGGATCTGCTCGTCCGGCTTGATCGCGTCGTGGTTGACGCCATGGACGACGTTGGGGATGTCGCCCTTGCCCGGCGCGGTCAGGACGACCTTGGCGATGCCGGGGCGGAGGTGCTTCGACAGGCCCTCGCGGTCGCGCCACTTGCCGGTGTTGTCGATGAGGATGGCGTCCTTGATGCCGTACGCCGGGTAGTCCACCGACGTCGGGTCGTCGGAGTAGATCACCTTGATCTCGTTGCCGTTGGCGATGAGCTTGCCGTTCGCCTCGTCGACGGTGATCGTGCCCTGGAACTGGCCGTGTATGGAGTCACGGCGCAGCAGCGAGGCGCGCTTGACGAGATCCTCGGCGGCCCGGCCGGCGCCCTCGCGGACGACGATGGCGCGCAGCCGCAGGCCGTTGCCGGAGCCGGCCTTCTCGATGAGCAGGCGGGCGAGGAGGCGGCCGATGCGGCCGAACCCGTAGAGGACGACATCGCGCGGCTCGCGGCGCTCGATCTTGTTGGCGCCCGTGGCACCGGCGACGGCCCCGGCGGTGAACTCCTCCACCGGGAGACCGCGGTCGTCGGTCCGGTATGTCGCCGCGAGCATGCCGATGTCGATCTGGGAAGGGCCGAGATCGAGCGTGGTGAGAGCCTGCAGGAACGGCAGCGTCTCGGTGACCGAGAGTTCCTCACCGGCGATCTGCCGGGCGAACCGGTGGGTTTTGAGGATGCTGACCACCGACTTGTTCACCAGGGAGCGGCTGTGCAGCAGGACCGTGACGTCCCGCTCCCGGTGCAGCTTCCCGATGATCGGGATCATTGACTCCGCGATCTCCTCGCGGTTCTTCCAGCTGGTGAACGAGTCCTCATTGACAGTCACAGGCTTCTCTTTCGAGCTAGGCGGCGCTCACATGCTAACCCCCTGCCATTTTGATCATTCAAGCGGTGCCGCCCGGCCCGGTGCGGGGCCCGGACCCCTCCCGGACCCTGTTGGTTAATCCGGGCCCATGCGTGACGTCGGTTCCCAAGACCTGG
>NZ_JBDJPF010000070.1:0-32698 GCF_054957865.1 Streptomyces xingningensis | reverse complement strand
CCAGTACGAGTCTTCCGGCCGGCACGCCGAGAGCACGCACCGGACGCCGCTCCTTTTGGGGCGAACCCTGGCTGACGCGGCACTAGCGCGATCCCTTGGGGTCCAGTGCGTCCCGCACGCCGTCGCCGAGGAGGTTGAACGCCAGCACGGTGATGAAGATGGCGACACCCGGAATGATCATGAAGATCGGGTCGGCCTCATAGGTCTGGACCGCCTTGGAGAGCATCTGTCCCCAGGAGGACGTCGGCGACTTGACGCCGGCGCCGAGGAAGCTCAGGGCGGCCTCGGTGAGCACATTGGTCGGGATCATCAGCGTGGCGTACACGGTGATCGGCGCGACCAGGTTGGGCAGCAGCTCGCGGAAGAGGATGTAGCTCCGCCCCGCGCCCAGGCTGCGCGCCGCCTCGACGTATTCGCGCTCTCTGAGCGACAGCGTCTGCCCGCGGACGATGCGGCCCACATAGGGCCAGCCGAAGAAGCCGATCACCACGATCAGCACGGCCATTCGCACCCCGGTCCCCGACAGTCCCCACAGTTCGTTGGGCACCACGGAGACCAGCGCGATGATGAACAGCAGCTGGGGGAAGGCCAGCAGGGCATCCATGACCCGGCTGATGACGGTGTCGACCCAGCCGCCGAAGTAGCCCGCGATGACGCCCGCGACCGTACCGATCAGCACGGCGACGACCGCGGAGAGGAAGGCGACCAGCAGCGAGACCCGGGCGCCGTAGACGACGCGGCTGAAGACGTCGCGGCCGTTGACCGGCTCGACTCCGAAGAGATAGTCCCCGTTGATGCCGCCCCAGGAACCCTTGGGGGTGCCGAAGAGGGGGTCGATCTGGTCCTCGTGGTAGTCGTTCGGCGGATGGCCGAACCAGTCCACGATGACCGGAGCGAAGATCGCGACCAGGATCAGCAGCAGCACGACGATCCCGCCGCCGAGTGCCCATTTGTCGCGCTTGAGCCGCGTCCAGGCGATGCGCCATGGGGAGCGGCCCTCGATGGCCTTGGCCGGAACACCGGCGTCGGCGACGACCGAAGGTTCGGTCGTGCCGGTATCGGGCAATGGTGCCGTCATCGTTGGGGGACCCCTCTCGACCGGCGAAAAGCCGGGCCACGCCTACCGCTTGAGCGGCTGGTTCACATCACTGGTGCAAGTGGTGCTGTGGTGCGGGAAGTACAAACAGAGCAGGTCGTACACCGTCGAACGCGGAAAACAGACGATGCTTGTTGCGGGAGTCTTCAACGCGTTTGCGATCACCCGCCAGACCTGACCGGCAATGGATGCGCAACCGTGATGTACCGAGCAGGTACCGGGCCAGGATCCGTTATGCGGACACCCGCGTTCGCTGATCGGAGGCAACCCCGGGGAAACCCGGGGCACTTGGTTCCGGTGGTACGGCCGGGGACCCGGCCGACCGGCGCCCTCACTCCATGGGGAGCCGCACTCCCGCCGCGGCAACCAGATCGGGGTCATCGGCCAGGATCGCCTGCTGCAGCCAGCGCACCTCGGCCATCGGCTCGATGCCCAGCTCGGCCACCAGCCTGTCGCGCAGCCGGCGATAGACCTCCAGCGCCTCGCCCCGCCGCCCGCTCCGGTGCAGGGCCAGCATCAACTGGGCGTGCAGGCGCTCCCGCAGGGGGTGCCCGGCGACCAAGTGGCCGAGTTCGTCGACCGCCTCCGCACACCGCCCCAGATCCAGCAGCACGCCCACCCGCTCCTCCCGGACGGACATCCTCAGCTCCTCCAGCCGCGCCGCCTCTCCCTCGGCGAACGGCCCGTCGGTGCCACCCAGCGCGGGGCCCCGCCACAGCGCGAGCGCCTCGTCATACCGGGCGATCGCGGTTTGCGGCCGGCTGTCGGTGTGGGCACGCGCCTGCTCGACCCCGGAGTGGAACATCCGCAGGTCCAGCCGGTCGCTCCCGAGGTCCAGCAGATAGCCGGAGGGCCTGGTGACGATGGGCGCCCTGCGCACCCGGGCGAAGGACCTCCGCAGCTGGGACACCAGGGTGCGCAGCCGGGCCTCCGGCGCGGCGGGCAGCGGCCTCCCCCACACCGCGTCCACCAGGCGGGCGTTGCCCACCGTCGGACCGGGATGCAGCAGGAGCGCGGCGAGCAGGGAACGCTGCTTGCCGCTGAGCGGAACCCGGGCCGGTCCGGCATGGACCTCGACCACACCGAGAACCCGGTACTCCATGTCCGTGTGCATGCTGGCAACCTCCTGTGCGCGTCGTGCCCATGAGGTTTAACAGCGGTTTCCGGCCATCGGCTGGCCAGGCCCTTGCCAAACCCTTGCCAGCCCGGGCGGCGCCTGATCAGGATCACCTGTTATGAACACCGGCGGAATGTGCTTCAAGGTCCTCGGGGGCGTCGATTGGCTGCTGGACGGCGAGTCGCTGCACATCGGCCGGCGCCGGGAACGGCTGCTGCTCGGCCTGCTGTTGCTCGACCCGGGGCGGCCGTTCCGGGTGAACAGACTCCTTGAACTGCTGTGGAACGGGGAAAAACCGCCCGCGAGTTCCCGGAACAGCCTGCAGGTGCACATATCCCGGCTCCGCAGGCGCTTCGCCCAGTCCGGAGCCGCCCAGCATGGCTTCGCCATCTCAAACGGGCCGGAGTCATACGTACTCGAAGGAGACCCCGCCGCCGTCGACCTCCATCGCTTCCGGTCGCTGCTGCACCGGGCCGAGCGGGCCGACCACCCCGCGGAGTGCTCCCAACTGCTCGACCGGGCACTGGCGGAATGGGGCGGTCCGGTGCTGGACGGCAGCGCCTCGGAGGATCTCGTCCGGCGGCTTGGCATCCGCACCGATGAGACACGCCTGTCGGCCGCGCTGCTGCACGCGGAGGCCCGGCTGGCCCTCGGCCTGCACACCACCGTGCACCAGGAACTCGCCGGACTCGCCGTGGACCACCCGCACCATGAACGCCTGGCGACGCTCCGGATGCTCGCCCTTCATCAGTCGGGCCACCGGGACGAGGCATTGCGGGTCTATGAGGAGACCCGGCTCCGGCTGGCCGCGGACCTCGGCCTGGACCCGGGCACCGACCTGCGCAAGGCGCACCAGTCGGTGCTGCACGCCACCCCGCCACCCCCCGGCCTGGACGGAAACCGGTGGCAGAAGCGGGACGTCCTGCCCCGCTCCGGTACCGCGGCCGGCCACCGGCCCCCCGAGTCCCCCCTGCTGTGCGGGCGTTCCCCGGCCGGCACCTTCATCGGCAGGACCCGGGAGCTCGAGCAGCTGGCCGCACTCGCCGAGGAAGCCATGGACGGATCCGGTGTGGTGGCGATCGTCGGCGCCGCCGGGAACGGCAAGACCGCACTGGCCCTGCACTGGGCCCGGCACGGTGAAGCCGCCTTCGAGGACGGGAAGTTGTTCATCGATCTGCGCGGCCACTCCCGGGACAGCCCGCTGAACCCCCCGGAAGCCCAGGCGGTGCTGCTGCGCTCGCTCGGTGTCGACGGGGCGCGGCTGCCGGCCGACGAGACCGAGCTGGCCGAGCTGTACCAACAGACCCTGGCCGGACGCCGGGTCCTCATCGTGCTCGACAACGCCGAGTGCGCCCGGCAGGTGCGTCCGCTGCTGCCCGCCGCCCCCGGCAGCCTGGCCCTGGTCACCAGCCGGAACCGGCTCGGGGCCCTGATCGCCGGCCATGCCGCGGGGGTCCTGACGCTCGGGCCGCTGTCCCCCGGTGACGCCGAGGCGCTGCTGGGCGGGATCATCGGCTCCGGCCGGGCCGCCGATGAGCCCGGGGCCGTCTCGGACCTCGTCCTGCTCTGCGGCCGCTCGCCCCTCGCGCTGCGGATCACCGCGGCCAACCTCACCATGCATCCGCGGTGCCGGATCGCCGACTACGCCGTCCTGGTCCGCTCCGGGGATCCGCTGGAGGGCCTGGCCGTGCAGGGCGATCCCGACTCCGCGGTGCGCCCGGCCTTCGAGCTCTCCTACCGACGGCTGGCGCCCGCGGTGCGCAGGCTGTTCCGGCTGCTGGGGCTGCTGCCCGGCTCGTCCACCACGGTGACGGCGGCGGCCGCGCTCGCCGGGCTGTCCCGCGCCGAGACCTCCCGGCTCCTGGACACGCTGTTCGCCGAACACCTGGTGGAGCCCGATGGCTGCGGCCGCTTCCAACTGCACGACCTGATCCGCCAGTACGCCGGCTCGCTCGCCGAGGCGGAGGAGCCGGCCGGGGACCGGTCGGCCGCCCGGCGCCGGCTGCTGCGCTGGTACCTGGCCACCGCCGACGCGGCGGCCCGCACCCTGTACCCGCAGATACTCCGCCTCAAGCTGCCGCCCGACGACGACCCGGCCGGGATTCCGCCCGCCGTGGAGTTCAACGGCCCGCAGGAGGCGGCGGCTTGGCTCGATGCCGAGTTCCCGGATCTGATCGCGCTGATCGCCGCCGCCACCGCCGTCGGCACCACGGACCCGGCCGGCTGGTTCCTCGCCGATGCGCTGCGCGGCTACTTCTGGATGCACCGGAGATCCGGGAGCTGGCAGGCCACCGCCCGGGCGGCCCTGGAGGCCGCCGAGCGCGCCCATGACCCGCGTGGTCAGGCCACCGGGCACCAGAGCCTGGGGCTCGCCTGCTTCACCGTCGGCAGGACCGGCCAGAGCGTGCGTCACTTCGAGCGGGCGCTGAGCCTGGCCCGGGACGCCGGATGGCGGGAGTACGAGGCCGCGACCCTGTCGAACCTCGCCGGGATCCTCGCGGACCTCGGCGACCTGAACCGCGCCGCCGCGCACTACACCGAGGCCCTCGCGATCATCAGGGCGCTGGGGCACGGCCGTTGGCAGGCTCCCACGCTGCAGGGGCTGAGCAGCACGCTGCACAGCCTGGGGCAGTTGGCGGAGGCGGACCGGCTGGGCCGCCGGGCGCTGACCTGCTGCCAGGAGATCGGCGCCACCGACGCCGCGGCCAGGGCACGCAATTCCCTCGCGCTGATCGCCTCCGACCTGGGGCGCCCGGAGGAGGCCCGGCGGCTCGCGGAGGAAGCCCGCCAGGCGTTCCGGGCGCTGGGCAATCTCGCCGGTGAGGCGGAGGCGCTGAGCCAACTCGCGCTGGTCGCCTGTGAGACGGGAGACGGACGGGAGGCCCTGCGGCACGGCCTTGCCGCGCTGAAGGCCGGGCGGACCGCCGGACGGCCGCGGTCGGCCTTCACCGCGTCGTTCGCCCTGGGCCACGCGCGCCACCGGCTCCGGCAATTCGACCGGGCCCTGGAGCACTTCCGGGCGGCCGGCCGGACCGCCGAGGAGATCGGCTACCGCAAGGGGCACACCATGGCCCTGCTGGGGTGCGCCGTCTCCGCCACCCGCCTCGGCGGGCTGCCGGAGGCGCTGGCCTACACCGACCGGGCGCTGGCGCTGGCCCGGGCATCACGGCTGGGGATACAGGAGGGCCAGGCGCACGCGGTCGCCGCACTGGCCCACGCGGAGGGCGGCGGGCACGAGGCGGCGTCGTCCTCCCGGCGACTCGCCCTGGACATCTACACGGCGACCGGCTACCGCCCCTCGCGATCGCCCTTCGCCCTGACCTGGCCGGACCGGACCTGGCCCGACCTGACCTGACCTGGCAAAACCCCTCGGGCACCTGAGAGTTCGGGCACCTGACCGGGCGGACACCCCCTACCCCGGTCCCTGCGGATACCCGTATCCCGCCGCGGGAGCGGGCGAGGGGACCCGGTGTCCCGTCTGCTCGTAGAAGGGCCGGGTGTTCGCCCGCATCCACATGGCGACCGGATCGTACTCGTCCGACATCGCCACCGTGGACACCGGCACCCCCTCCGGCAGCGCACCGATCGACTGACGCATCATCAACCGCACCGCTTCCACGGTGGCCTGGGAGGTGTCGTACAGATCCAGACCGATCGCCAGATACTCGGCCCCCAGCGCCGGGCGCACCCATGCACGGCGCAGCGCCCGCACCGCGGGGGTGCGCTGGGCGTGGTGGGCGAGCAGCTCGTAGAACCGCGGGGCGTCGCCCTGGCCGGCGGCCGGTTCGCTCAGCCGCAGCGGCCCGGCGGGCAGCCGGTCCAGGCCGCCGGTGATCCGGCGCAGGTCGAGCCAGGGGATGCCGACGCCGCCGCCGGGCGCATGCGGGTTGAGCCACAGGCCCCAGCGGCCGGGGTAGAGGGAGGCGGCCAGGGCACGGCCGGGGACGATCTCGTGGGCGCGGTTCCAGCCGCTGGCGGCGAGCTCGGCGGGCGAGGTCACACAGGGGGCGTAGCCCAGGCCGTCGACCTCCATGTTTCCGTACTGGGCGTCGGGCGAGCCCGCCTGGCCGTGCCACAGGAGCATCCAGATCCGGTCCTCGGCGACGGCATGCAGCAGCGCCTCATAGGCGTCGTACCGCCCGGGCGCCACTTGGCGCAGCACCTGCTCCACGCCGCTCTCCGCGCCCGCGCTCACCTGGGTCCGCCCCTTCTCCCGGCCGTTTCCGCCGCGCGGCCCGCGCGGTCGTCCAACCAGCTTACGAGGCGACGGCTGACAGGGCAGCGGTCACCGGTCACGGTCGTAGAACGGCCGGACCCGGGTCAGCATCCAGTCGGCGACCGGGTCCTGGGCGACGTCGAGGAAGACCAGCTGTACGGGCCAGGGCACCGGGACCGACCCGAGCGCGCGGCCGAGGGCGGCCAGGGCGGCGGCGCGGCTCTCGTCGTCGGGGAGGTCGAGTTCGACGCCGACGAACAGGGCCGGCGCTCCGCCCTCGACGGAGGCCAGCGCCCGGCGCGCGGTGCGGACCGGCGGGACGGAGCCGAACTCGAGCCCGGCGGCGGCGAGGAAGGCGGTGGGCTCGTCCTGCCAGTCGGGCTGGTGGAGGCGTACCCGGCCGCCGGTGGGCTCCCCCTCGAGGCGGGTGCGGCCGGTCCGGCACAGCTCGGCCACGGCGGCGGGCGGCAGCGGCACCGCGACGGTGCCCTCGGGGTTGACCACGATGCCCACCTGCGGCGGCAGTCCGCGGGCGAACTCGACGGCGGGTGCCACGGTGCGGGGCATCCGGTCCCCGGCGACATGCCGGAACTGCTCCTCGGAGCTGAAGACGGGCACATAGGCCGCGCCGCCGATTTCCAGCGTGGGCAGGTCCAGGTCGGGGTCGGCGGGCCCGCCGCCGTTCGGCAGCGGGATCCACAGCGCGCTGCGGCCGAGCGCCTCGACGATGCGCGGGCCCGCGTCGGGCACGCCCAGCGAGGCGGCGAGGACCTCTTCGAGGGCATTGGCGGGCCATCTGGGGGCTCCGCCCCGGTACTGCTCGGGGATGCTCATCTGTTCCAACCGCCGTCTCGTCACAACCGCACCCGCACCTTAACGGCTGGGCCCGGCCGGGCCGCTGGGCGGGTCGCCGGGCTCCGCGCGGCCGCGGCCTGACGCGGGGTCGGCAGCGCGCGCTCCGGTGCCGCCGAAGCCGACCGTCCGCAGGGCGTCCGCCCCCGCCCGGTCCAGCAGGACCGCCGAGGCCGTGCCCGGCGGCGGCCTGCCGCCGGACACCTGGGCGACCAGGCGCGTCACCGCGCGCCGGTGACGCGCGAACGCGTACGCCGACACCGTCCTCCCCCGCGCCGCCTGCCCGGCCAGCGCGGTCTCCGGCTCCACCACCAGCAACAGCAGATGCATGGCCGTGTCCCGCCGCCGCGCCTCCCGCGCGAGCATCCGCCGCACCAGGCTGAACCGCCCGCTGTCGTGCACCACCGCGCTGGTGCCCGAGCGCAGCACCCGCCGCAGGACCAGGTAGTGCGCCAGCCGCACCAGTGGACGGTAGAGGCCGTACGGCAGCGGCAGCCACGGCGGGATCAGGCGCTCCAGCCGCCTCCGGGTGTCCTGCGAGTCCACGCCATGGACGGACCCGGACACCACCCGCCGCATCAGTGTCGTCTTGCCGCTGCCCGGCAGCCCGGAGACCACCAGCAGATCACCGGGCGCATACCGCAGCTCCCCGGGGAGCCGGGCCGCACCGCGCAGGTCCATTACCTCCGGCCCACGCATCGAGATCACCTCTCTCCACCGCCCGGTCCAGAACGTTCCCCCGGAAAGGCAAAGCGAAGGCGAAAGAAATTGATGGCCCTCGGGCGGTCCGTCGCACGCCCGTACGTGCAATGATGTGCGCGCCGAATGGCGCCAACTGCATACCGGCCGCTCGAATCCGCGCGGGAGAGTCCCGGCCGCACGCTGTGCGCCGGGCGCCGAAGGAGCAAGTTCCTCCCTTGAATCTCTCAGGCCCCGCACCGCGTGGATGAGGCAGATCTGAAAAGCGGGCCGCCATGCGCGGTCCCACCCAAGGTGCAAGCCGGAGCCCGCACCGGGCTTTCGGTGAACCTCTCAGGTTCCGATGACAGATGGGGAGGCCGATCTTCGCGACGTCTGCCCGGGAGCCCATCCATGACCGCTGTCCCCCGCCGCACTGCCCTTGATTCGCTGCACCGCGCGCTGGGCGCCACCATGACCGACTTCGCGGGCTGGGACATGCCCCTGCGCTATGGCAGCGAGCGTGACGAGCATCTCGCCGTCCGCGAGCGCGCCGGGCTCTTCGACCTCTCGCACATGGGCGAGATCACCCTCACCGGCCCCCAGGCCGGGCAGGCCCTGGACCACGCGCTGGTCGGCAACCTCTCCGCGCTGGCGGTCGGCCGCGCCCGCTACACCATGATCTGCGACGCCGAGGGCGGCATTCTGGACGACCTGATCGTCTACCGCCTGGGCGAAGCGGAGTACCTGGTGGTGGCCAACGCCTCCAACGCCCAGGTGGTGCTGGACGCGCTCACCGAACGGGCCACGGGCTTCGACACCGAGGTGCGCGACGACCGCGACGGCTACGCCCTCATCGCGGTCCAGGGCCCCGCCGCCCCCGGCATCCTGGCCTCCGTCACCGACGCCGACCTGGACGGCCTGAAGTACTACGCGGGCCTGCCCGGCACGGTCGCGGGCGTGCCCGCGCTCATCGCCCGTACCGGCTACACCGGCGAGGACGGCTTCGAGCTGTTTGTCGCACCCGGCGACGCCGAGAAGCTGTGGCAGGCACTGACCGAGGCGGGGGCCGAAGCGGGCCTGGTGCCCTGCGGACTCTCCTGCCGGGACACCCTGCGCCTGGAGGCGGGCATGCCGCTGTACGGACACGAGCTGACCACGGCGACCACGCCGTTCGACGCGGGGCTCGGCCGGGTCGTGAAGTTCGACAAGCCCGGCGACTTCGTCGGCCGCGCGGCGCTCGAGGCCGCGGCCGAGCGCGCCGAGACCGCCCCACCCCGCAAGCTGGTCGGCCTGATCGCCACCGGCCGCCGGGTGCCGCGCGCCGGGTATCCGGTGGTCGCGGGCGGCGAGATCATCGGCGAGGTCACCTCGGGCGCCCCCTCCCCCACGCTGGGCAAGCCGATCGCGATCGCCTATGTGGACGCGTCCCACGCCGCGCCCGGCACGGCGGGCGTGGCCGTGGACATCCGCGGCAGCCACGAGCCGTACGAGGTGGTGGCCCTGCCCTTCTACCGGCGGGCCCGCTGAACCCCACTCATCTCACTCCGCAAGACCCCTTGCACAAGCATCCCGGTACGTACAGGAGAATCGACCCATGAGCAACCCCCAGCAGCTGCGCTACACCAAGGAGCACGAGTGGCTGTCGGCCGCCGACGAGAACGGCATCTCGACGGTCGGCATCACCGAGTTCGCGGCCAACGCGCTCGGTGACGTCGTCTACGCCCAGCTCCCCGAGGTGGGCAGCACGGTCTCCGCGGGCGAGACCTGTGGCGAGCTGGAGTCGACCAAGTCGGTCAGCGACCTGTACGCCCCGGTCACGGGTGAGGTCACCGCGGCCAATCAGGACGTCGTGGACGACCCCGCGCTGGTGAACTCCGCCCCCTTCGAGGGCGGCTGGCTGTTCAAGGTGAAGATCACGGACGAGCCGGCGGACCTGCTGTCCGCCGACGAGTACACGGACTTCGCCGGCTGACCCTGCCTCCCTCCTCCCCGTCCAGGAAGAACTCATGTCGCTTCTCAACAGCTCCCTCCATGAGCTCGACCCCGCCGTCGCCGCCGCCGTCGACGCCGAACTCCACCGCCAGCAGTCCACCCTCGAGATGATCGCCTCGGAGAACTTCGCTCCGGTCGCCGTCCTGGAGGCCCAGGGCTCGGTCCTCACCAACAAGTACGCCGAGGGCTACCCGGGCCGCCGCTACTACGGCGGCTGTGAGCACGTCGACGTCGTCGAGCAGATCGCCATCGACCGGGTCAAGGCGCTGTTCGGCGCCGAGCACGCCAATGTCCAGCCGCACTCCGGCGCGCAGGCCAACGCTGCCGCGATGTTCGCGCTGCTCAACCCCGGCGACACCATCCTGGGTCTGAACCTCGCCCACGGCGGGCACCTCACCCACGGCATGAAGATCAACTTCTCCGGCAAGCTCTACCACGTGGTCGCCTACCACGTCGACGAGCGGACCAGCCTGGTCGACATGGAGGAGGTCGAGCGCCTCGCCAAGGAGCACCGCCCGAAGCTGATCGTCGCCGGCTGGTCCGCCTACCCCCGTCAGCTGGACTTCGCGGCCTTCCGCCGGATCGCCGACGAGGTCGGCGCGTACCTGATGGTCGACATGGCCCACTTCGCGGGCCTGGTCGCCGCCGGGCTGCACCCGAACCCGGTGCCGCACGCGCAGGTGGTCACCACCACCACCCACAAGACGCTGGGCGGCCCGCGCGGCGGTGTGATCCTCTCCACGGCCGAGCTGGCCAAGAAGATCAACTCCGCGGTCTTCCCCGGTCAGCAGGGCGGCCCGCTGGAGCATGTGATCGCGGCCAAGGCGGTCTCCTTCAAGATCGCGGCGAGCGAGGAGTTCAAGGAGCGCCAGCGGCTCACCCTGGAGGGCGCCCGGATCCTGGCCGAGCGCCTGACCCAGGACGACGTCAAGCAGGCCGGCGTCGCCGTCCTCTCCGGCGGCACGGACGTCCACCTGGTCCTGGTCGACCTGCGCAACTCCGAGCTGGACGGCCGGCAGGCCGAGGACCGCCTCCACGAGGTCGGCATCACGGTCAACCGCAACGCCATCCCGAACGACCCGCGGCCCCCGATGGTCACCTCGGGCCTGCGCATCGGCACCCCCGCGCTGGCCACCCGCGGCTTCACCACGGAGGACTTCCGCGAGGTCGCCGACATCATCGCCGAGGCGCTCAAGCCGTCCTGCAACACCGAGACCCTGCGCGGCCGCGTCACCGCCCTGGTGGCCAAGCACCCGCTGTACCCCGGACTGAAGTAACGACTTGGCCGTAAGCCCCCGCCCACCCCTTGGGACGGGGCAACCCGTTGGTGCGGGGCACCAGGCACACTGAGAGGTGGGCCCGGTGCCCCGCACCATGTGACCCTCCGCACCACCGACCCCCCGAGGAGCTGCCACCGTGGCCATCTCCGTATTCGATCTCTTCTCGATCGGCATAGGCCCGTCCAGCTCCCACACGGTGGGCCCGATGCGCGCCGCCCGGATGTTCGCGGGCCGCCTGAAGAAGGACGGCCTGCTCGCGCAGACCACCTCCGTCAGAGCCGAGCTCTTCGGCTCCCTCGGCGCCACCGGCCATGGCCATGGCACCCCCAAGGCCGTCCTGCTCGGCCTCGAGGGCCACTCGCCCCGCACCGTCGATGTGGAGACCGCCGACGACGAGGTCACGCGCATCCGCACCACCAAACGGCTGCGCCTGCTCGGCGCCGAGATCGGCTCCGCCCACGAGATCGACTTCGACGAGCCCGCCCAGCTGATCCTGCACCGCCGCCGGTCCCTGCCGTACCACGCCAACGGCATGACCCTCTTCGCCTACGACGAGAGCGGCGCACCCCTGCTGGAGAAGACCTACTACTCGGTCGGCGGCGGCTTCGTCATCGACGAGGACGCGGTCGGCGCGGACCGGATCGTCCTCGACGACACCGTCCTGAAGTACCCCTTCCGCACCGGCGACGAGCTGCTGCGCCTCTCCCGCGAGACCGGCCTGTCCATCTCCGCCCTGATGCTGGAGAACGAGAAGGCCTGGCGCACCGAGGCCGAGATCCGCGAGGGCCTGCTGGAGATCTGGCGGGTGATGCAGGCCTGCGTCTCGCGCGGCATGTCCCGCGAGGGCATCCTCCCCGGCGGCCTCAAGGTCCGCCGCCGCGCCGCCCATTCGGCCCGCCAGCTGCGCGCCGAGGGCGACCCCAAGGCCCATGCGATGGAGTGGATCACCCTCTACGCCATGGCCGTCAACGAGGAGAACGCCGCCGGCGGCCGCGTCGTCACCGCCCCCACCAACGGCGCCGCCGGCATCATCCCGGCCGTTCTGCACTACTACATGAACTTTGTTCCCGGCGCGGATGAGGACGGGGTCGTCCGCTTCCTCCTCGCCGCCGGCGCCATCGGCATGCTCTTCAAGGAGAACGCCTCCATCTCCGGCGCCGAGGTCGGCTGCCAGGGCGAGGTCGGCTCCGCCTGCTCCATGGCCGCCGGCGGTCTGGCCGAGGTTCTGGGCGGCAGCCCCGAACAGGTCGAGAACGCCGCCGAGATCGGCATGGAGCACAACCTCGGCCTCACCTGCGACCCGGTCGGCGGCCTGGTCCAGATCCCCTGCATCGAGCGCAACGGCATGGCCTCGGCCAAGGCCGTCACCGCGGCCCGGATGGCCCTGCGGGGCGACGGCCGCCACCATGTCTCCCTCGACAAGGTCATCAAGACCATGAAGGAGACGGGCGCGGACATGAAGGTCAAGTACAAGGAGACGGCACGGGGCGGCCTCGCGGTCAACGTCATCGAGTGCTGACGGGCCGGGAGACGCACTGAAAAACGGCCGCCGTTCCCCTTGTTGAGCACGGGGGGACGGCGGCCGTGGCGTCAACTCCGCCCGGTCTGCCGCCCAGATGCACCGGCAACACGGACCGCCCGACGCAGGACACCCCCATGGCACCCGCCCGGAGCCGTCACCACGGAATCCGCGCACCCCAGATCTCGGCCAACTACAGTGCGAGTTCCAAGTGATTGGTGGGAATGAAGGGACGCCAGGGACATGGACATAGTGAATGGTAACTGGCGAAGACAGTCCAATGTGTCCGTGATCCAGCCACCTCACCCCGCGCTCTCCGCCTATGTCTCGGCGTATCTGGGCTACGACGAGCACATAGGCCCCCCAGTGCGACGAAGAATCGTCGCCACCGCCGCCCCGATCATCCTGATCGACTTCAAGCCCGTCGGCCGTCGCGCCATAGAGGAGGACGCCGCCCGCCGGGGCCCCACCATGGACAACCCGGTCTACGGCCTCATCGGCAGCCCCGGCGAGATGGAGGTCAGCGGCCACCACTTCGGCGTCGGGATCCTCCTGACGCCCCCGGGTGCCTTTGCGCTCCTGGGCATCCCGATGTACGAACTGGCCAACGGCTGGTGCCGGTTGAGCGAGCTGTCCCAGTCCGTGCACTTGCGGTGGATCGCCCCCCGCCTGGCCTCGGCAAGCGACTGGCCCATCCGCTTCAAGCTGCTCGACGAGCTGCTCCTCGACCGCATCACCCGGTGCCGCGAACCGTCGTGCGTCGCGGTGGCGGCATGGCGCGACCTTGAGGCGTCCGCCGGACGGATACCGGTCTGCCGTCTTGCCGACAAGGTGGGCGTCAGCAGGCGTCGCCTGGAGGCGCTGTTCCAGGAACAGGTCGGTTGCGCGCCGAAGACGGCAGCCCGGATCCTACGGTTCCGCACGGCTCTTGCCCTGATCACCGATGACGCCCGGAGCGGCCGCGCCCTCGCGGCGGTCGCCGAGCATTGCGGCTACTCCGACCAGGCCCATCTCTCCCGCGAGGTACGCACGTTCGCCGGAGTCCCGCCGAGCCGTCTGCGCTGATGGCTACGAACCGTTCCTTGGCAGTGAGCGGGAGTGAGTCCGTCTCTCTGGCGCGCCCCGAACGGTGTTGGGCGTACTGGTCGTCCGCTTTCGCAGCCGGGCGGTGACACGGATCCTGTCCGTGGTCCGGTCCGGAAGGGCGGAGTCCCTCACGACCTGGCCAGTGGATATGGTCAGAGGCGACGGGGAGGCCCTGAACCATCTCTCTGGTGGAGCAGGGGCCCCGCACGCTGGCACCACACCCGGCGTCCCAGATCACACGACAACGCTATCCCGGCCCGCCCAGGGCACCGCAAGCCCAGAAGCCGACCATCACACGATCGTGTTAAGCCTGCCTCGCACACACTTCCCAGCGTGCAGTTACCCACCCCCGAGCAGCGCCGCCGCCTTCCCGCCCGCATCCGCCTCGTCATACCGCACCCGGGCCCGGGTGATCGATCCACGGTGCCGCTCGGCCCAGCCCACCAGTCCGGTGAGCGTGGAGTGCAGTTCGCGCGCCATCGGTGTGAGGCTGTACTCCACCTTGGGCGGCACCGTGGGGTGGACGGTACGGATGAGCAGGCCGTCGCGTTCGAGCTTGCGCAGGTTCAGGGTGAGCATGCGACGGCTGATGCCCTTGACGGCGCGCTCCAACTCGGTGAACCGCACCGGGCCCTGGGCGGCGGCGACGATGATGCCGATGCTCCACTTGCCCGCGACGTGATCGAGCACCTCGGTGATCGGACAGGCCTCATTGACCTGGTCGGACACATCGCTGTGACTGTGTGACACGAAAGTGCCTCCTTCCGTCGCACGCCATGGTTACAGAAGATGACCGCTGTAACAACTCGTGCACCAAGGGGGTAACACTTCATGCAAAGATCACGCCGGCCGGCACTGGCGGTGCTGTGCATCGGGCAGTTGATGGTCATTCTCGACGGGACGATCGTCAATGTGGCCCTGCCGTCCATCCAGGGCGATCTCGGCTTCTCGGCCCCGGGCCTCGCCTGGGTGGTCAACGCCTATCTGGTCCCGTTCGGCGGACTGCTGCTGCTGGCGGGGCGGCTGGGCGACCTGATCGGGCGCAAGCGCGTCTTCGTCACCGGGCTGGCCCTGTTCACCGCCGCGTCCCTGCTGTGCGGCCTGTCCGTCAACGCGCCCATGCTGCTGGCCTCCCGCTTCCTCCAGGGCGCGGGCGGCGCGGTGACCTCGGCCGGCACCCTGGGGATGGTGGTCACGCTCTTCCCCGAGGCCAAGGAGCGGGCGAAGGCCATCGGGGTCTACAGCTTCGTCCAGTCCGCGGGCGGTTCGATCGGACTGCTGGTGGGCGGTGTGCTCACCCAGACCGTCAACTGGCACTGGATCTTCTTCGTCAATGTGCCGATCGGGCTGGCGGCCGCGCTGCCGGCCGGGCGGGTGCTCACCGCCGAGCGGGGTGCCGGGTTCGGCCGGGGCATCGACGCGGTGGGAGCGCTGCTGGTCACCTCCGCGCTGACGCTGGGCGTCTACACCATCGTCGGAACCGCCGGCCACGGCTGGGGCTCGCCCCACACCCTGGCCTTCGGCGCCGCCGCGCTCGTACTGCTCGCCGCGTTCGTCGTCCGCCAGGCGAAGGCGGCCGAACCGCTCGTCCCGCTGCGGGTGTTCCGCTCCCGCAACGCATCGGGAGCCATGGTCGCGCAGGCCCTGATGGTGGCGGGCATGTTCAGCTTCCAATTCTTGACGGTGCTCTATCTGCAGAAGGTGCTGGGCCTCGACGAGACGCACACCGGACTCGGCATCCTCCCGGTGCCGTTGGCGATCGGCGCGCTCTCACTCGGCCTCGCCCCCAGGCTGATCGCCCGCTTCGGCCCGCGCCGGGTGCTGCTGCCCGGGCTCCTGCTGATCGTCGCGGGCCTGCTCCTGTTGAGCCTCGTCGCGGCGGACGGCGCCTACCCGACGGACGTACTGCCCGCCCTGCTGCCGCTCGGGGTCGGCTTCGGACTGGCCATGCCCGCGCTGGCCACCCTCGCCATGTCCTCCGCCACCCCCGAGGACTCCGGGATCGCCTCCGGCCTGTTCAACACCATGCAGCAGATCGGCGCCGCCTTCGGGCTGGCGATCCTGAGCACCCTGGCGACCTCGCGCACCCACTCCCTGCTGGTGGGCGGGGCGGGCAACGCCCAGGCTCTCACCGGCGGTTACCAACTCGCCTTCCGGGTGGGCGCGGGCTTCGTCGGGGCCGCGCTCGTGGTCGCCGTGACCGTACTGCGCCCCGGCGGCGCTCCAGCCCCCGCCGCCCGTCACCGGCCCCCGTCTCAGGACCGCGTCTCCCGCCGCAGCCAGGCCAGATAGTCGTCGCTGCCCGCCGTGATCGGCGTCGCGACGATCTCCGGTACGTCATAGGGGTGTTCGGCCTTGAGGTGGCGCTCCAGGTCCGGGTACCGCGCGTCCGTGGTCTTGTAGAGCACCCGCCACTCACGGTCGGTCCGGACCCGGCCCTGCCACTGGTAGACGCTGGTGATGGGCCCGTCGATCTGCGCGCACGCGGCGAGGTGGTGCTCGATCGCCGTGGCGGCGAGCCGCCGGGCGGACTCCTCGCCGTCGGTGGTGGTCATCACCATGACGCACTGGGGGGCTTCGGGCATGGCGCCGACCGTACCGCAGCGGAGCGCGGGCGGCGTTGTCAGTGGTGGCGCGTACGCTCACCGGCATGAGTTACGCAGACCTGCGCGAACTCCACAGCGCGCTACGCACCGCTTCGGACATCGCCTACTCGCTCGAGGAAACCCCCACCCCCCAGGAGACCGAGCAGCTGCTGGACGCCCTGCAGCGCGCCCTGACCGCGAGCCGTGCCCTGGCCGCGGCGCACGGCGCGACGGGGTGCGCGCTGCACCCCAAGGGCGCCGTGGATCCCCTGTACGGCGACGAGGAGGATCCGCTGCCCCCGGGCTGGGGGCGGTGCCTGCTGTGCAATGACGGGCGGCGGCGGGCGAGCGCGCAGCGCAGGGGGTGGCGATGAGGGGTGGCGACGGGGCGGGTGGTCAGGCCTGGGTCACCAGGTCCATATAACGGCCCCAGTCCCAGTAGGGGCCGGGGTCGGTATGGGTGGAGCCCGGCACTTCGACATGGCCGATGATGCGCTCCCGGGTTCTGGGGATGCCATGGCGGTCGCAGATGGCGGCGGTGAGGGTGGCCGAGGAGCGGTACATCGCCTCGGTGAAGTACTCGGGGCGGTCGACCCAGCCCTCGTGCTCGATTCCGATGCTGCGGGTGTTGTAGTCCCAGTTGCCCGCGTGCCAGGCGATGTCCTTTTCGCGGACGAACTGTCCGACGTAGCCGTCGGCGGAGGCGACCAGGTAGTGCGCCGAGACCTTCGCCTGCGGGTCCTGGAAGATCTTTATCGTGTCGGGGAACGTCTCCTGGGTCACATGGATGACCACGAAGTCGACCGGATAGCTGCGGGGGCGGCTGGAGGCCGTGTAGTTGGCGCTGCTGGCCGGTATCCAGTGGGCGGGCGGATAGGCGTCGGGCCGGGAGGAGCCGGGCCGGCCGGAGTCGGCCGCGGAGGATGCGGGGCCGACGCTGAAGGCGGTGGCCATGCCGAGCGCCGCGGCCCCGAAGAGGGTGGCGGCGCCGCCCAGGGCACGGCGACGGGGCAGGCCGGGGGTGGGGTTCTGGTCCATGGGGGGGCTCCCGGGTCCGTTGTCGGTCCATGGCACTGCTCAAGACGAGGACATGACACCCGGAGTCAAGGCCGCCCGCAAGCACCGGCACGGCAAAAGGCACGGCACATTTCCTTGGACACCCCCGTGAACACCGTCCGCAGGCGCCATGTGGACCAGACTAGGGATGCATAGACATAGGAAGCGCATCCGATCTATTCATGGAATGAAAGGTGAGTGTCACAACTCACCTTTGATTGCCGAGAGTCACTGAGGAGATTGCCCGCTTATGTCCCGATAGCCGCTTTGGGTCCGTGCGTCCCGTCTGCCATAGTCGGAGCCACGACCCCCATTGACCCGGGCCACGTCGTCAACACCGCCGCGGAGCACACCCCGACTTCTCCGCGGCGCCACGAAGAGGCCCCCGGCCTGTCGGACCACGACGGATGGGGGGCCTCTTCGCGTGGCGAGCCGGCGTGACGCCCGTCAGCGATCCACGATCCGCATCTCGAACCAGGTGGTCTTGCCGCGCGCCAGTAGATCCACTCCCCAGCGGTCCGAGAGCCGGTCGACCAGGAACAGGCCGCGCCCGCTGGTGTCGAACTCGCCCACCGGCAGCAGGCAGGGCAGCCCCCGGGAGGGATCGCGCACCTCCATCCGCATCCAGCCCCGGCGGCGCAGCATGCGCAGCCCGAAGTAGCGCGCACCGGTGTGCCGGACGGCATTGCCGACGAGCTCGGAGACCAGCAGCACCGCATGCTCGGCGAGCTGCGCCGAGAGCCCCCACTGGAACAGCGCGACGGACTGGGTCAGCCGGCGGGCGGCGACGGCGGACTCGGGGCGAGAGGGCAGCCGGGCCTCCCCCAGGTGGGGATTGCCATAGCGCTCAAGCGCCTTGAACGCCGATTCATCCGCAACGGTCGGGGTCCACCGCGCAGGGGCCGTGCCCATCCTGTGCCGCGGCTGATCCGTTCCCTCCAGGCCCGCCATGCACCCCATCATGGCCGCCGAAAAGCCGCCATGGAGGGGAACGACTGGATTCAGCGGAGCGGAAGCCTTGGTTCCAAGGTGCTGTCGCGACATATGCCAGCGGCCCGTCCGCGATCCGGAAAGCGGGGCTGACCTGCGACGGGCCCTGGCATTCGAAGAGGCGACAAGCGTATGGAACAAGGTCATTCCGAGGGGCGCGGCCGACCGGAAGAATTCCCCCACAAGAGGCAACCGCCGGTGCCCGCGCCCACGACCCGGCCCTCAACGCCCGGATTGCAAGCCCGAGTTCAGCTGAACTTTGCCTTGCCGGGCCCGTCCTCGACAAAACTGCGCATACCGATCTCGCGGTCCTCGGTCGCGAACAGGCCCGCGAACCAGTTGCGCTCAATGGCGAGTCCGGTGTCGATGTCGGTCTCCAGCCCGGCGTCCACCGCCTCCTTCGCGGCGCGCAGCGCGATCGCGGGCCCGGTGGCGAGCCGGGCCGCCCAGGCGTGTGCCTGCTCATGGACCTCCGCGGCCGGCACGACCCGGTCCACCAGGCCGATGGCGAGCGCCTCTTCGGCCTTCACCTGACGGCCGGTGAAGATGAGGTCCTTGGCCTTGGACGGGCCGACCAGCCGCGCCAGCCGCTGGGTTCCGCCGGCCCCGGGGATGAGGCCGAGCAGGATCTCCGGCTGGCCGAGCTTGGCGTTCTCGGCGGCGATCCGGAAGTCGGCGCAGAGCGCGAGCTCACAACCGCCGCCCAGGGCATAGCCGGTGACGGCGGCGACCACGGGCTTGGGGATGCGGGCGACGGCGGTGAAGGAGTCCTGCAGGGCCCGGGACCGGTCGACCATGGCGGCATGATCCATGATCTGCATCTCCTTGATGTCCGCACCGGCCGCGAACACCTTCTCACCGCCCCACAGCACCACGGCCCGCACGTCGGTGCGCCGGGCCGCCTCCTCGGCCAGTTCGCGCAGCCGGTCCTGGGTGGCGATGTCCAGCGCGTTCATCGGCGGACGGTCCAGTCGAATGGTGCCGACGCCCTCGGCGACCTCAAGATGCACAGTCATGGGGAGAGATTAGCCGCGGGGGATCCGGGGGTCTCCCCCGGAAGACACCGCATACCGGGTGGCACCGGTGCGCTTGGTCACAGCGCACCGGTGCCACCGGGGCGGCCGAGGGAGTGTCAGCTGCCCGCCGTCCACTGGGACCACGGCATGTTCCAGCCGTTGAGGCCGTTGTCCGGCTGGATCGTTTTGTCAGGGGAGTTCTTCACGATGACGACATCGCCGATGAGCGAGTTCTTGTAGAACCAGGAAGCGGGCGTGGAGGGGTCGCCGCCGCCACGTTCGTCGAACAGGCCCACGCAGCCGTGGCTGGCGTTCTCCGAGCCGAAGACGCCCTCGCCGGACCAGTAGTTGCCGTGGATGAAGGTGCCGGAGGTGGACAGGCGCATGGCGTGCGGCACGTCCTTGATGTCGTACTCGCCGCCGAAGCCGACGGTGTCGCCGTTCATCCGCGTCACGTCGTACTTCTCGCTGATGACCATCTGGCCGTTGTAGGTCGAGTGGCCGGAGGCGCCCGCCGTTATCGGGATGGTCTTGACGACCTTGCCGTCCCGCTCGACGGTCATCTCGTGCTTCGCGGCGTCGACCGTGCTCACCTGGTTGCGGCCTATGGTGAACTTCGTCGTCTTGTTCTGGGTGCCGTAGACGCCCTCGCGGCCCTCGACTCCGTCGAGGTTCATGCTGAGCGTCACCTTGGTGCCGGGTGCCCAGTACTTCTCCGGCCGGAAGTCGAGCCGGTCGTTGCCGAACCAGTGGCCCTTGATGGGCACGGACGGCTCGGCGGTGACCTTGACCGCCTTCTCGACCGCCTTGGGATCGGTGATGCCACGGCTGAAGTTGAGCGACACCGGCATGCCGACACCGACCTCGCCGCCGTCCTCCGGGGTGAAGTAGCCGACGAAGGTGTTCTTCGGAGTGAGCGTGGTGAAGGTCGCGTGCTTGGCGGACTCGCGGCCGTCCTTGTCCTTGGCGACCGCGTCCACGGTGTACTTGGTGGCGGCGGCCAGGTGGCCGGCCGGCTCCCAGGCCGAGCCATTGGCCGATATCCTGCCGTCGACCGGCCGGCCCTTGCCGTCGGCGACCTTGACCGACGTCAGACTGCCCTGCTCCGCGGTGACCTTGAGCACCCCACTGGTGCCGACGTCGTTCGCCCCGTCCTTCGGTGCGATCGACACCACGGCCCGCGACGCCTCGTCCCCGCCGAGCCTGCCGCCCGCCTTCTTGCCGCTGTCGGAACCGCCGCTGCACGCGGTCGCCAGGGTCAGCGCCGTCCCCAGCAGCAGCGCGGACAGCACACGACGGCGCCCCCGGCTCCCGGATATCGGCTGCACGTTCAAAACGGTCGTCTCCCCTCGCACGGCCCGCGGCCACGCGGCGCCCCCAGGACGGCCTCCCCCGTGATCGCACGAAGGCCGTAGCGCCATAGGCGCATGCCGCTAGATAACCATACGCATCGGACAGTGCCGCCCCGGCGATTGTCACCGTTCGGTCGCAAGTGCCCCGGCATTCCCGCCGAACAGCCACAACCGGGGCACCAATTGGCGGATCAGCCCACCGGGCCGAGCGCGGAGCCGGCCCGCCAGGCCTGCCAGGACATGTTCCAGCCGCCCAGCCCGTTGTCCGGGGTCACCGCCCGCCCCCAGGAGTTGACCACCTCGACCACGTCGCCGATCAGGGACGCGTCATAGAACCAGGCCGCCGGGGTGGCCTGGCCACCGCCCTCGACATCCCGCAGCCCGATGCAGCCATGACTGACGTTGCGGGTGCCGAACGCCCCGGGAGGCGCCCAGTAGTTGCCGTGCAGGAACGTCCCGGAACCGGTCAGCCGCATCGCATGCGGCACATCCGTGATGTCGTACTCGCCGCCGAAGCCGACCGTGTCCCCGTTCATCCGCGTCACATCGAACTTCTCGCTGATCACCATCTTGCCGCCGTAGGTGGCGCTGCCCCGGCCGCCCGCCGTGATCGGCAGAGTCCTCAACCGGGTGCCGTCGCGCTGGACGTCCATGGTGTGCGCGGCGGCGTCCACCGTGCTGATCTGGCTGCGGCCGACGGTAAAGGTCACGGTCTTGTTCTGGGTGCCGTACACCCCCGCCGCACCGCGCACATCACGCAGCCGCAGATCCAGGGTGACCACGGTGCCGGGCCGCCAGTAGGAGCGCGGGCGGAAGTCCAGCCGGGACGAGCCGAACCAGTGCGCGGCGACCTCCGTGGCCGGCCTGGCGCGGACCCGGATCGCCCGCTCCACCGCGGCCCGGTCGGCGATCGGACGGCTGAACCCAAACGAGACGATCATGCCGGTGCCGACCGTGGAACGGGGCGCGGGAGTGAAGTAGCCGATGAAACGATGCTCCGGTACATACGTCCTGAACTCGGTGTGCCGGGCGGCCCGATGACCCGCCGAGTCCCTGCCGACCGCGTCCACCGTATAGCGGGCCGCCAGCCCCAAAGGGCCGCCCAGCGGCCGCCAGCTGCGGCCGTCGGCGGAGATCCGCCCCTCGACCGTCCGCCGGCCGCTGTCCCAGAGCTCGGCCACCCGCACCCGCTCCAGCCTGCCGTCCGGCACCCGCACCTCGAAGGGGTCCATGGCCCGCACGTCCTTCGCGCCGTCGCGCGGAGTGACCCGGATCAGCTCGGCGGCCGGGCGCTCGTCATCCGTGAGCGTCTCCTTGGGGGCGCCCGCGACGCACCCGCCGAGCAGGGCGAGGGCGGCCAGCACGAACAGTCCGCGCACGGCGCGCGGCAGCGCAAAAGGTGTCACAACGGTCCCAACGACACGGTTCCCCACGGGAAACGTCACTGCACTCCCTTGCTGCGCCCGGTCACACGTGTGAGCGCATGCGCGGAACCGGGCAGGAGTGGGAAGTACGGAAGACAGAACGGCAACCAGGGCAACATCGCCAGACACCCGGAACGGGAAGCCAGGTGCCCGGCGGGCTACCCGAGAGCCGCCGGAGGCAAATGGTGTCGACCCCGCCCGAGCAAGAGACGGAACAGAGCGTCAGGTTCATCACCGGACCCGGCGCCCCGCCCCCCACCACCGCCGTCAACGGCCACCAGCACGCCGAGGACACCGCGGTCTGGCCCGGCAGCCCCGAACCGCTGGGCGCCCGGTTCACGGTGGGCCCCGGCCAGGTGGCCGGGACCAACTTCGCCCTCTGGGCGGCCGGTGCGGAGGCCGTCGAGCTCTGCCTGTTCCACGACGACGAAACCGGCACCGAACGCGAAACCCGCCATCCACTGCCCGAGTTGACCCATGAGACCTGGCACGGCTTCCTGCCCGGCGTACTGCCCGGACAGCGCTACGGCTACCGGGTGCACGGCCGCTGGGACCCCTGGACGGGCGCCCGCTGGAACCCCGCGAAACTGCTCCTGGACCCCTATGCGCGCGCCGTGGACGGCGACTTCGGAACCTTCCGGGACGGGCACCGCAGGCTGCCGCCCGAGGTGTACGGCCATGTCCGCGACTGGCCCCAGCAGCACATCGCCGACACCGTCCGCGACGAACGGGACTCCGCCCCGCACGTCCCCAAGGGCGTGGTCGTCGCCGACGGGGACCGCGCCACCGGCCGCCGCCCCGCCACCCCCTGGGCCGACACCGTCCTCTACGAACTGCACATACGCGGCTTCACCAAGCTCCACCCCCAGGTGCCCGAACCGCTGCGCGGCACCTATGCCGGCCTCGCCCACCCCGCGGCCGTGGAACACCTGGTCCGGCTGGGGATAACCGCGGTGGAACTGCTGCCCGTGCACCAGTTCGCGCACGAGGACCATCTGCTGCGCCGCGGACTGCGCAACTACTGGGGCTACAACTCCATCGGCTACTTCGCACCCCACGCCGGCTACTCCGCCTCCGGCACCCGCGGCACCCAAGTGGGCGAATTCAAGCGGATGGTACGGGCCCTGCACACCGCGGGCATCGAAGTCATCCTCGATGTGGTCTACAACCACACCGCCGAAGGCGGCGAGCTGGGACCCACCCTCTCCCTGCGCGGCATCGACAACCGCCGCTGCTACCGGCTGGGGACCGACCCCCGCCGCTACGCCGACTACACCGGCTGCGGCAACACCCTGCACGTCATCCAGCCGAACGTGCTGCGGCTGATCACCGACTCGCTGCGCTACTGGGTGCTGGACATGGGAGTCGACGGCTTCCGCTTCGACCTGGCCTCGGCACTGGCCAGGACCACACCCGACGTCGACCCGCTGGCACCGTTCCTCAGCACCGTCGCCCAGGATCCCGTACTGCGCACCGTCAAGCTCATCGCCGAGCCCTGGGACATCGGCCCCGGCGGCTACCAGGTGGGCGGCTTCCCCCCGCCGTGGTCCGAGTGGAACGACCGCTACCGGGACGCGGTGCGCGACTTCTGGCGGGGCGCGCTGCCGGACGTACGGGACCTCGGCTACCGGCTCTCCGGCTCCAGCGACCTCTACGGCCGCGGCGGCCGGCGCCCCTGCGCCTCCGTCAACTTCATCACCGCGCACGACGGCTTCACCCTGCGCGACCTGGTCAGCTACGAACGCAAACACAACGAGACCAACGGCGAGGGCAACCGGGACGGCGGCAACGACAACCGGTCCTGGAACTGCGGCACCGAGGGCGAAACCGAGGACCCGGCCGTACGCGCCCTGCGCAAGCGGCAGATGCGCAACCTGCTCACCACCCTGCTGCTCTCCACCGGCGTGCCGATGCTGGTCGCCGGCGACGAGATGGGCCGCACCCAGGGCGGCAACAACAACGCCTACTGCCAGGACAACGAGACCGGCTGGCTCGACTGGTCACTGCCCCAGACCCCCGCCTGGCGCCCGCTCACCGACCTGGTCACCCGGCTGCTCGCGCTGCGCCGCACCCACCCCGTGCTGCGCAGCCGGTCCTTCTTCTCCGGCCACCCGCGCGACGGGGACGGCCCGCCCGACCTGGCCTGGTTCACGGCCGAGGGCACCGAGATGACGGAGGCCGACTGGTACACCCCCACCGTCACCCTCGGCATGTACCTCTCCGGCCGGGACATCCCACAGCGCCGCCCCGACGGCGGCCCGGTCACCGACGACAGCTTCCTGATCGTCCTGCACGCCGGTGCCACCCCCATCAACTTCACCCTGCCCGGCCCGCCCTGGGCCACCGCGTACGAACTGCTGGTGGACACCTCCCGGGAGGACCAGCACACCGCACCCGGCGTACGCCGCAACGCGGCCTCCCGCACCGTGGTACCCGCCCGGTCGGTGCTGCTGCTGGCGGTGACCCGGCCGCCGGCCGTCCCTCCGGCGGAAGTCCTAGGCGGAAAAACCGAGTGAGCGTTGTCAGTGCCGGAACGTACGCTCGCCACTGATGGCCGGAACCGAGGAAGAGACCAGACCCGCCGAGCACCGCTCCACCGTCCGCTCGCTGCTGCGCCTGTGGCCATACGTCCGGCCGGTGCGCGGCAGGCTGGCGGCCGCCACCGGCACAGCGGTGGTCGCCTCCTGCATGAGCCTGGTCATCCCGCTCGCCCTCAAGTGGATCGTGGACGGCCCGATCGCCGGCCACGATCCGTCCGGAGTCTGGCTGGGCGGCCTGCTCATCCTGCTCCTCGGGGTGCTGGAGGCCGGGCTCTTCGGAGTCCGGCGGATGCTGGTGGCGGGCCCGCTGACCCAGGTCGAGGCCACCATGCGCGCGGCTCTCTACCGCCATCTGCAGCGGCTGCCGGTCTCCTTCCACGACCGCTGGCCCTCCGGCCAGTTGCTCTCCCGCGCTACCACCGACCTGATGCTGCTGCGCATCTTCCTGGCCTTCGGGGTGACCTTCCTGGTGGTCAACGGGCTGACGATCGTGATCGGCTTTGTCATCCTGCTGCTCCAGAAGTGGACCCTGGGCCTGGTCCTGCTCGCTCCGGTCATCCCGCTGGTCATCCTGTGCCGGTATTTCGAGGAGCGCTACTCCCAGGCCGCGCGCCTGTCACAGGACCAGGTCGGCGATGTGACGACGGTCGTCGAGGAGAGCGTCCTGGGCATCCGCATCATCAAGGGCTTCGGCCAACACCGCGGCCAGGAGCGGGCCTTCGCCGCCCTCACCGCCCGGCTGCGCACCACGGAGCTGCGCAAGGCGGACCTGCTGGGGGTGCTCTGGGGCCTGATCATGGCGCTGCCCGAGCTGGCGATCGGGGCCGCGCTGGTGCTCGGCGTGGGGCAGGTCGCCGACGGCCGGCTGTCGGCCGGAACCCTGGTGGCATTTCTGTCGACGGCGCTGGCGCTGCGCTGGCCGGTGGAGTCCATGGGCTTCCTGCTCGCGATCTCCAATGAGTCGGCGACGGCGACCGACCGCTACTTCGAGGTCCTGGACGCCCAGGCCCCGGCGGCCGATTCCTCGCGGCCGGTGCGCCCCGCGCAGCAGGACGGACTGCGCCTGGAGGGCGTGGAGTTCCGCTACCCCGACGCCCCACCGGAGGCGCCACCGGTGCTGCGCGGCATCGACCTGCACATCCGGCCCGGCGAGACCATGGCCCTGGTCGGCGCCACGGGCTGCGGCAAGACCACGCTGACCGCGCTGATTCCCCGGCTCCACGAGGCCACCGCCGGCCGGATCACCCTGGACGGCCAGGAGATCACCGAACTGCCGCGCGAGCGCCTGCGCGAACTGGTGTCGGTCGCCTTCGAGGAACCCACCCTCTTCTCCGCCAGCGCGGGGGAGAACGTCCTGATGGGCGCGGAGCACGCCCAGGAGGCCGATCTCGACCGCGCGTTGGCGGTCGCCCAGGCCGGCTTTGTGCACTCCCTCCCCGAGGGCCACCGCACCCAGGTCGGCGAGCAGGGGCTGAGCCTGTCCGGCGGCCAGCGCCAACGCCTGGCGCTGGCCCGGGCGGTGGTCGGCAAGCCGCGCTTCCTGGTCCTGGACGACCCGCTCTCCGCACTCGATGTACACACCGAGGCCCTGGTCGAGCAGGCGTTGCGCAAGGTGCTGGCGACCACCACCGCGCTGGTCGTCGCCCACCGCCCGTCCACCGTGTTGCTCGCCGACCGGGTCGCCCTGCTGTCGCGAGGACGGATAGCCGCGGTGGGCACCCACCAGGAACTGCTGCACAGCAACCGGGAGTACGCCTCGTTGATGTCCGGTCAGGAGCGCCAACCAGCCACCCGAGGAGACGCCTCACCATGACCACCACCGTCTCCGGCCAGCCCACCACCGAGGACGACCACGCCGTCCGTCCGGCCCCGGCATCCGGCACCGACGACAGCGTCGGCCGGGATGTGCTGCCCACTCCCAAGGGCGCCTCGCTGGCCCTGCTGCGTTCGCTGCTCGCCCCCGCCAAGGGGCGGGTCCGGCTGACCGTCCTCCTGCTGCTCCTCCAGCAGGCCGCCGTGCAGGCCGGGCCGCTGCTGGTCGCCTATGCGATCGACCGGGGCGTGCCCGCCGTCCGCCGCCATGACTACGGCCCCCTGGTGGCCGTCGGCGTCACCTATCTCTGCACCGCCCTCGCCTCGGGCCTGTTCCAGCTGTGGTTCATCCAACTGTCCGCCCGCGTCGGCCAGAACGCCCTGCTGGATCTGCGCGGCCGCATCTTCCGGCACGCCCAGACGCTCAGCGTCGACTTCCACGAGCGCTATACCTCCGGCCGGCTGATCTCCCGCGCCACCACCGATATCGAGGCGCTGCGGGAGCTGCTCAACGACGGCCTCCAGGAGCTCATGGGCATCCTCGCCTCGGTGGTGCTGGTGTCGGCGACCCTGCTGTGGCTGGACTGGGGCACCGGCGCGGCGGCCCTGCTCTCCTTCGCCCCCCTGTGGCTGCTGGTCCGCTGGTACGGGCGCCGTTCGCTGGCCATCCACCGCGGCAAATCCACGGCCATCGCGGCGGTCATCGTCAAGTTCACCGAGACCATGAACGGCATCCGGCCCGTCCAGGCGTTCCGCCGCGAGCGCGTCAACGAGACACACTTCGACGAGCTCAACCGGCGCCATCAGCACACCAATCGGGACGCCATGATCTCCATGGGCCGCTATGTGATGTCCTCCCGGCTGATCTGCAATGTCACCCTGGCCGCGATCGTGGTCTGGGGCGCCTACCGGGTGGCCTCCGGCGATCTGGGCCTGGGGGTGCTGGCGGCGGCGGTGCTGTATCTGCGGCGCCTCTATGAACCGGTCGACCAGCTGGGCATGTTCCTCAACTCCTACCAGTCCGCCGCCGCTTCACTGGAGAAGATCGCGGGTCTGCTCGCCCAGCGCCCCTCCGTGCCCGAACCGGACACCCCCCGGCCGCTGCCCGAGCGCCCCGCCGGCCGTCCCGGCCGCGAGGTCGTCTTCGAGGGCGTGAGCTTCGGCTACCGCACGGGCGGCGAGGTGCTGCCCCGCTTCGACCTCACCCTGGCCGCCGGGCAGACCGTCGCCGTCGTCGGCTCCACCGGCGCCGGCAAGTCCACCGTCGCCAAGCTCCTCGCCCGGTTCTACGACCCCACCGAGGGCCGCATCCTGCTGGACGGCGTCTGCCTGCGCGATCTCGCCGTACCGGAACTGCGGCGCGGGGTGGTCATGGTCACCCAGGAGGCGTTCCTCTTCTCCGGCACCATCGCCGACAACATCGCCATCGGCCGCCCGGACGCCACCCGCGCGGACATCGAGCGCGCCGCCAAGGCCATCGGCGCCCATGACTTCATCACCGCCCTGCCCGACGGCTATGACACGGACGTCCGCAAGCGCGGCGGCCGCATCTCGGCGGGCCAGCGCCAACTGGTCTCCTTCGCCCGGGCCCTGCTCGCCGACCCGGCCGTCCTCATCCTCGACGAGGCGACCTCCTCCCTCGACATCCCCGGCGAACGAGCCGTCCAGCGCGCCATGGACACGGTGCTGCGCGGCCGTACGGCCGTGGTCATCGCACACCGCCTGTCCACGGTCGAGATCGCGGACCGGGTGCTGGTGATGGCCGACGGCCGGGTGGTGGAGGACGGCTCCCCGGCCGAACTCACCGCCGGCACCGGCCGCTTCGCCGAGCTGCACCGGGCCTGGCGGGACAGCCTGGTATGACCTGACTACGCTCACCCTCACCTCGATATGAGCGGGAGAGGAGAAGCGGATGCGCATAGGTGAGCTGTCGGAGCGCACCGGCACCTCCCGCCGGCGCTGCGCTACTACGAGGAGCAGGGGCTGATCGTCGCCGACCGTTCTCCGAACGGCTATCGCGACTACGACGACCGCTATGTGGACCGGGTCCTGCAGATCAGAGGGCTGCTCGACGCCGGGCTGCCCACCAGGCTCATCAAGCAGATCCTCCCCTGCCTGGACAAGCCCCGGATCATCCACTTCTCCGACGCCACCCCGGAGATGCTCGCCGCCCTTGAACACGAGCTCGACCGGATGACCGAACGCGTCGAGTGCCTGACCCGCAACCGGGACGCCATCGCCGAATACCTCGACGCGGTGCGCCACAAGGTCTCCGCGGCGTCATAGCCGGATGGTTCGGGCGGCCGTTCAGGAGTCCGGGCGACCTCCTGTACGGTGCATCCCATGTCGGAATCATGGGTCAATTCGGCCGAGCGAATCGGCAGTGACCTGCACCTCGAGCTCTCCGGTCCGGGCAGCCGCCGCGCCACCCTCATTCGTGCGCTGCGGGACGCCGTCCGGGACGGGCGGCTGGCTCCGGGCACCCGGCTGCCCCCGTACCGCTCGCTGGCCGCCGATCTCGGCGTGGCCCGCAACACCGTCGCCGACGCCTATGCCGAACTGGTCGCCGAGGGCTGGCTGACCGCCCGGCAGGGCTCCGGCACCCGGGTCGCGCCACGCGCCGAGCCCGTCCGGCCCGCCCGGGCACCGAAGCGGGCCCCGGCCCGGCCGGCCCCCGCCCACAACCTGGCCCAGGGGCAGCCGGACGCCGCCTCCTTCCCCCGGACCGCCTGGCTCGCCGCCGCCCGCCGCGCTCTGAACGCCGCGCCCAACGAGGCCTTCGGCCCCGGCGATCCACAGGGCCGGATCGAGCTGCGCCGCGCCCTGGCCGGCTATCTGGCGCGGGCCCGTGGGGTACGCACCACCCCCGACCGGATCGTGGTGTGCTCGGGGTTCGCCCATGCCCTGCGGCTGCTGTTCGGCGGCGGAGTGCTGCGCGGCCCGCTGGCCGTGGAGTCCTATGGGCTGCCCTTCCACCGCGGCATCCTGGAATCCGCCGGCGCCCGCACCGTCCCGCTGCCCATCGACGAACACGGCGCGCTGGTCGAGGAGTTGACCTCGCTGCAGCGGGTACGGGGCGTACTGCTCACCCCCGCCCACCAGTTCCCCACCGGCGGCCCCCTGCACCCCGCCCGGCGCACGGCCGTGGTGGACTGGTCCCGCGCCCGGGGCGGACTGATCCTGGAGGACGACTACGACGGGGAGTTCCGCTATGACCGCGAACCGGTCGGCGCGGTGCAGGGGCTCGACCCGGAACGGGTCGTCTATCTGGGCTCGGTGAGCAAGAGCCTGTCCCCGGCGGTGCGGCTGGGCTGGATGGTGCTGCCCGAGCATCTGGTCGGCGCCGCCCTGACCGCCAAGGGCGAGCGGGAGGCCTGGGCGAGCATCCTCGACCAGCTCACCCTGGCCGAGTTCATCGACTCCGGCCATTACGACCGGCACATCCGGCGGATGCGCCAGCGCTACCGGCAGCGCCGCGACCAGCTGATCGCCATCCTCGCCGAGCGTGCCCCGCACATCACCGCCACGGGCATCGCGGCCGGACTGCACGCCGTACTGCGGCTGCCGCCCGGCACCGAGGAGTCCACGGTCAAGGCCGCCGTCCGGCAGGGGCTCGCCCTGGACGGCCTGGCGGGCTTCCGCCACCCGGACGCCACCATGCCCGCCACGGACGGCCTGGTCGTCGGCTACACCACACCACCGGACCACGCCTATGGCGCGGCACTGGAGGCACTGTGCCGGGCCCTGCCCCCCGGCCCCGGGCCGTCCTGACGAGCTCCTGTTGAACTAAGGCGCCTGAACTAGGACGCCCGCCAAGTGATCGGCTTCGCGCCGTTCTCCGCGCCCTCGTAGGTGAAGGTGGCGGGGCGGTCGCCCTTGGGCACCATGTGGATCGAGCACTGGGTGATCGTGCCGTTCGCCTTCAGCCTGGTGGCGTCCGGGGTGCGGTCCGGGCACTGATCGACCCCGGGGCCGCCGATGTCGAGCAGGGTCAGCTTCGGTATCCGCTGACCTCCGGCGCTCTGCACGGCCACCTTGTCCTGGAGGTCAGGCAGCAGGTCGTACTGCCCGGTGTTGCGGTACTCGATCGTCACGTAGTACGGCACCAGGTTCTTGTCGCCGTCGCTCAGCTTGAAGGCGCTGAGGTCGGACAGGCTCCCCGCGCGCACGCTCTTGGGGGTGAGCTTCACCGGGACCATGTGCTTGTGCATGTCATCGACGACGGTGTCGCCCGAGGCACCCATCTTCAGCACCCCGGCGGGTCCACCGCTCTTGCCGTCGCCGACCTGCCAGACGGCCGTGTCACCACCGTCGTCGGCGTAGGAAACGCTCATCGGCTGCTGCCCCTTGGCCAGCATGACCAGCTTGCAGACCTCCGCCGTGCCGCCCGCGGCGAGCGCCGCCGGGTCGCCCTTGCGGCACTGCTCCGGCATGCCCGGATCCGTGGCCAAGGGGTTGTTGATCAGCATGACCCCCTTGCCGGGCCGGCCGTCCGCACCGATCACGGAGAGCTTGCCTTCCAAGTCGGGCCGGTCCAGGGAGCCCTTGCCGGTGTTGACAAAGGAGACGGTGAGGTAGTAAGGCTCCATGCCCTTGAGGTCGTCATCCAGCCGGACATGGGAGAGATCGGACACCGACCCATGCAGCAGGCTCTTGGGAGTGGCCCTCAGCTGATGCGCCTTCTTCTTGCCGTCCGTCCAGGTCACCTGCTTGGCCCCGGTCTGCAGGGCCACTGGCCTGGCCGCCGCCTTGTCGGCGGACGCCTGCCCCGAGGACGTGTCCTTGGACTCCCCACCACCACACCCCGCGACCAGCAGGAGAACCACTCCCGCCGCCACGGCACCCATCATCCGCCGACGCACTCGCACAACTGCCCCCGTCGTTCCATGATCGTCAGTTCCGTACTGCCGAAAAGCCCGATCGCCCGGACCGACCTGACACACTACCGAACATATTTTCAAGATCAACATGGGGTGGAATTCCCCACATCTGAGCACCCAAGTGTCGGCATGTTCGGCATGTTGCGAAATCTGGACATTCCTCATGCAACTTTCTGTTGAAGTCGCGAGTCATGGGTTGCGGGTTCACCGGGGGGTGAACTTTCCACGCACCACAGAGGGCTGGGGAAGCACTGATGAAGCAGCACCACATATCCCGTCGCACCCATGGCGCACTGGCCGTGACGCTGGCCGCGGGAGTGCTCATACCGATGGCCGCCGGGGAAGGAACCGCCGCGGCCGCGGCGCCGAAGGTGTCCTGCACCTCGGCGAAGGCGGGACTGGCCGCCAAGTTGACCAAGGACATCACCAAGGCGCTGCAGGGCAGGTCCTCCACCGTGGGGATCGCCCTGCACGACAACGCCACCAAGACCACCTGTACCCTGCGGGGCAACCAGCAGTTCGACTCCGCCAGCGTGGTCAAGACAACCATCCTGTCCACCCTGCTGTGGGACGCGGACAAGCACCACCGCAAACTGACCAAGCGTGAGACCGACCTCGCCTACCGCATGATCACCCGGTCGCTCAACGACCCCACCACCGCGCTGTGGGATCAACTCGGCCACCGGAAGATCAACGCATTCCTGAAGGCCGCGGGAATGGACCACACCGTCCTCGGCAACGGCGGCCTGTGGGGCCTCACCCAGATCACCGCACAGGACCAGGAGAAACTCCTCACCCTGTTGACCAACAAGAACAAGGTGCTGACTGACAGTTCCCGTGGTTATGTCCTCGATCTGATGAGCAAGGTCGTCGCCGACCAGCGCTGGGGCACCCCGGCCGGGGCCCCGAAGAACGTGACGGTCCATGTGAAGAACGGCTGGCTGCAGCGCACCGCCTCACGCGACTGGCGCATCAACAGCATTGGCGCCTTCACCGGCCACGGCCGGAACTACACCATGGCGGTGCTCACCCAGAACAACCGCACCATGGACGGCGGCATCGCCACCGTCCAGGCCGTCGCCCGGGCGATCCACAAGGACCTCAACCCGGCCGTGAAGCCCGCCATGCTGATCGCCCCGCCCGCCCATCCGCAGGAGGTCATGCCGCCCCTGCCGCGGCCCTAACCTCAGGTGACAACGGCCCG
>NZ_JBDJPF010000069.1:0-37611 GCF_054957865.1 Streptomyces xingningensis | reverse complement strand
AGTCCGATTCCTCCCCCGCCTGAAGGCGGGGGTCTCCTCGGAGGCATCTGATGAAGGGCTCGCCGTCCTGCGTGACGGTGACCTGCCGGACAGGGCAGAGTGACAGCCCTGGGGTCAGATCCTTGTCCGACTCCTCGCGTACGGGCAAGGCGGTGGTGAGCCCGAAGGGGCGGACGGTCCCGGCCTGTTGTGGGCCAGGCCGCGAAACCTGCTTTGGGAACAGGCATGGCGCGAGAACGCTCACCGATTCTCCTCCGTTGTTACAGGACCGCCCCGCCCTCCGGGACGGAATCTTTGGCCAGACCTGCGGCCGCTTCGTTCTCTCATTCTTCGAGAGGTTGTAAGCAGGATGGGACCAGCGGCAGCAAGGTCGCCAGGACCGCGGGTTTGATATTGCGCGAAATCAAATGCGCCGACCCCGCCCCCTACCTCCGCCGCAGCCGCCCCAACGCCTCCACCGCGGCCGCGCGCAAGCGCTCATGCTCACGCGCGGCGACCAGCGTCGCCTCCGCCCGCCGGTCGCCGAGCGCGCCCAGTCCCTCGACGCAGGCCCTGGCCACCGGCCAGCAGTGGTCGCGGGCGGCCAACAGCCGCTCCAGGGTGGCCAGCAGGGCCGGTGCGGACTCCGGCGCCCGGAGCTCGCTCAGCAGCCGGACGGCGTGCAGTGCATAGGCGGTGCGCAGCGGGTTGGTGGCGAGGGCGGCGGCGGCGCGGGCGGTGCGGGGGTCGCGGAGGCGGGCCAGTACCTGGGCGGCGGTGGCGCAGCGCACGGGTTCGCGGTAGTTGAGGAGCAGGACCAGGGTCTCGAAGGCCCGGCGGTCGCCCTGCACACCCAGTGCGAAGGCGGCGATCTCACGGGCCCACAGCGGGCGTTCGGGGGCCACCAGGACATCGGCGAGCGCGTCACGGGCCGGGCGGCCGTCGGTGCGCACCAGCGCGACCAGCCGTTCATAGGCCGCGAACTCGGCCGGGGAGACCAGTTCGGCCCGCACTCGCTTCAACAGCGCGCGGAATTCCTCTTCCATTTCCCGCTCTCCTCCCGGAGTGGCCTGGACCACATGTTAAGTCGCGCGCGCTCCCCCTGGCGCTCTTGGTTACCCGTGAGTTAATCTCCCGGCAAGAGCAGCACTCCCCGGCTACCTCCGGGAGGTGACTCAGCTCGGGCGGTCTGGTGACGCAGCCGCTTTCACACTGGCATTTCCCATGTCGGTCTGTCGGTTCGGCACTTCCAGTACGGCACGGCCCCGGGACAGGGCCGGCCGGTCGCACAACTCCCTCTCCGTGGACGCCCTTTACCCGTCCACGGCCCTCCTTCATCCCAGACGCGCCGTGGAGCGTGTCCCGCGGGACCCGCACCGGCCCGCCGGACACGCCCCAGCGCCGCGCGATCCGCCGTCTCCCCGCACACCCGGGGAACATCCTCTGGAGTCCCGCGATGGACCGACAGTCCCCATCCGAGCCGCTCAAGTCGCTTGCGTCCGTTGCCGTGATCGGCCTCGGCACCATGGGCACCGGCATCGCCGAAGTGCTCGTCCGGGCCGGCCGCCAGGTCATCGGCATCGACATCAGCCAGGCGGCCGCCGCTCGCGCCACCGGCACGCTGGCCGCGGCCACCGCCCGCGCGGTCTCGCGCGGCCGGATCACCGAGGCCGAGCGCCAGGCCGCACTGGGCCGCTTCCGCACCTGTGGCGAGCTGGACGCCGCCGCCGACGCCGACTTGGTGATCGAGGTCGTGCCCGAGGACTACGCCCTCAAGCACGAGGTGCTCACCGCCCTCGACCGCATCGTGCGCCCCACCACCATCCTGGCAACCGGCACCAACGCCCTGTCGGTGACCCGGCTGGCCGCCGACTCCGCCCGCCCCGAGCGCGTCCTCGGGCTGCACTTCTTCAACCCGGCACCGGCGATGAAGCTGGTCGAGGTGGTCTCCTCGGTGCTCACCGCGCCCACGGCCGTCACCGCCGTCACCCAGCTCGCCCGGGAACTGGGCAAGGAGCCGGTGGCGGTGGGCGACCGGCCCGGCTTTGTCGCCGACGGGCTGCTGTTCGGCTACCTCAACCAGGCCGCCGCGATGTATGAGTCGCGCTATGCCACCCGCGAGGACATCGACGCCGCGATGCGGCTGGGCTGCGGGCTGCCGATGGGCCCGCTCGCGCTGCTGGACCTGATCGGCGTGGACACCGCCCGTACGGTGCTGGAGGCCATGTACGCGGCCTCGCACGACCGGCTGCACGCACCCGCCCCGGTCCTTGGCCAGCTCGCCTCGGCCGGGCTGACCGGTCGCAAGGCGGGGCGCGGCTTCTATACCTATGAGGCACCCGGTTCGGCCATCGCCGTGCCGGACGCGGAAACCCCCAACACGGCCGCCGAACGCCCGGCCGGTCGGCCGGTGCGCGCGGTGGGGGTGGCCGGATCCGGGACGATGGCGAGCGGCATCGCCGAGGTCTTCGCCAAGGCGGGGCATCCGGTGGTGCTCGCGGCGCGCACCCTGGAGAAGGCGGAGGCGGCGAAGGCCCGGATCGCCAAGTCGCTGGCCCGGTCGGTGGAGAAGGGCAGGCTGACGGCGCGCGAACGGGATGCCGCGCTCACCGCGATCGCCCCGGCCGGATCGCTGGACGCCTTTGTGGAGGTGGACCTGGCCATCGAGGCGGTGGCGGAGGACCTTGAGGTCAAGCAGCAGTTGTTCACCGCGCTCGACAAGACCTGCAAGCCCGGCGCGGTGCTGGCAACCACCACCTCCTCGCTGCCCGTGATCGCCTGCGCCCGGGCCACCTCGCGCCCGCAGGACGTGATCGGCATGCACTTCTTCAACCCGGCACCGGCGATGAAGCTGGTCGAGGTGGTCCGTACCGTCCTCACCTCGGACGAGGCGCACGCCACCGTCCGCGAGGTGTGCGCGAAGATCCGCAAGCACCCGGTGGACTGCGGGGACCGGGCCGGGTTCATCGTCAACGCCCTGCTGTTCCCGTACCTCAACAACGCGGTCAAGATGGTGCAGGAGCACTACGCCTCGCTGGACGAGATCGACGCCGCGATGCGGCTCGGCGGCGGCTATCCGATGGGCCCCTTCGAACTCCTCGACGTGGTGGGCCTCGATGTCTCCCTCGCCATCGAGCGGGTGCTGCACCGCGAGTTCCGCGATCCGGGCCTCGCACCGGCCCCGCTGCTGGAACACCTGGTGGCGGCGGGCTGCCTGGGCCGCAAGACGGGGCGCGGCTTCCGCGAGTACGCAAAGGCCTGACCAGGCCGTGTTCGCTCAAGGACGCGGGTGGGGCGGACTGCTCGGGCCCTCCGGTGGTCCGCCCCGGCACGTCCATACAGAGGCGTGTTACGTTCCCCACATGTCCCAGCCCGTCAAGCCTTCCCGTCCGTCCCGCGGGGCCGCCGCCAAGGGTGCCGGCGAGTCCCCCGCCGGAAGCGCGGGCTCCCGCCGCGCCGCCGCCCAGCGCCTGACCATGCGCCGCAAACTCGCGGCGGCCGCGATGGAGTTGTTCGCCACCAAGGGCTATGAAGCGACCACCGTGGACGAGATCGCGGCCGCGGCCGGAGTCGCCCGCCGGACCTTCTTCCGTCACTTCCGCTCCAAGGAAGAGGCCATCTTCCCCGACCACGACGACACCCTGGTGCGCGCGGCCGGAGTTCTGGAGGCCGCACCCGCGCACGAGAACCCGCTCGACACGGTGTGCCGCGGCATCAAGGAAGTGATGCGGATGTACGCGGCCTCCCCCGCGGTCTCCATCGAGCGCTATCGCCTCACCCGCGAGGTGCCCGCCCTGCGCGAGCGCGAGATCGCCTCGGTCGCCCGCTATGAGCGGCTGTTCACCCGCTACCTCCTCGGCCATTTCGAGGAGGGCACCCACCATGACGACGATCCGCTGCTGGCCGAGGTCGCCGCGTCGGCGGTGGTCACCGCGCACAACCATGTGCTGCGCCGGTGGCTGCGGGGCGGGGGCGAGGGCGAGTTGGAGACCCAGCTCGACCATGCGTTCGCGATCGTGCGGGAGACCTTTGGAGCGGGCATCGGGGCCGGGCGCGTGGAACCCGCCACCACGGCGCGGGTCGACAGCGAAGTGCTGGTGACGGTGGCGCGGACGGATGCGCCACTGGGGGAAGTCATGAGGGCGATCGAAAAGGTGCTGAAGCAGCGGAGCTGAGGCCCGGGGCACAGCCCACCCCAAACCAACATCCGCACCGCTCATCTGTGAACCTCCGGTGACAGATGTCTCAAATTCATGGCACCGAGTGTCTTGTCGAGTGGCACGCGGTGCCATACGTTGATTGCGTCCGGGCGGCCGGCGCGCAGACTCACACCGTCGTGCGTCGGCTGTCCCCACAAGCACTTGTGCGCCCGGATGCCTGCGTCACCAGGCACTGCGCCCAACCGGCGCACCCGTAAGGCACGCCCCGCCGAACCGACGGCACCACCCCCGACGTCCCCTCAAGCCCGTTTCCCGAACGCGCGCTTCGCCGGAGGCACACCGTGAACCAGATACTCGACGCGATCCTCGCGCCGGACAGCAACAGCGAGGACTTCGCCGCACTCCAACTCCCCGAGGCCTACCGCGCGGTGACCGTGCACAAGGACGAGGCGGAGATGTTCGCCGGGCTCTCCACCCGGGAGAAGGACCCGCGCAAGTCGCTGCACGTCGAGGAGGTGCCGGTGCCCGAACTCGGGCCCGGCGAAGCGCTGGTGGCCGTGCTGGCCAGCTCCGTGAACTACAACTCCGTGTGGACCGCGATCTTCGAGCCCATCCCGACCTTCGCCTTCCTGGAACGCTACGGGAAGCTGTCGCCCCTCGCCAAGCGGCACGACCTCCCGTACCACGTCATCGGCTCCGACCTCGCGGGGGTCGTGCTGCGCACCGGGCCCGGGGTCAACGCCTGGCGGCCGGGCGACGAGGTGGTGGCGCACTGCCTGTCCGTCGAGCTGGAGTCGGCGGACGGGCACAACGACACCATGCTCGACCCCGAGCAGCGCATCTGGGGCTTCGAGACCAACTTCGGCGGCCTGGCCGAGCTCGCGCTGGTGAAGTCCAACCAGCTCATGCCCAAGCCCAGGCACCTGTCCTGGGAGGAGGCCGCGGCCCCGGGCCTGGTCAACTCCACCGCCTACCGACAGCTGGTCTCGCGCAACGGCGCGGGCATGAAGCAGGGCGACAACGTGCTGATCTGGGGCGCCAGCGGCGGACTGGGCTCGTATGCCACCCAGTTCGCGCTGGCCGGCGGCGCCAACCCGATCTGTGTGGTCTCCAGTGAGCAGAAGGCGGAGATCTGCCGCCGGATGGGCGCCCAGGCGATCATCGACCGCAGCGCGGAGGGCTACCGGTTCTGGTCGGACGAGCACACCCAGGACCCGCGCGAGTGGAAGCGCTTCGGCAAGCGCATCCGCGAACTGACCGGCGGCGAGGATGTGGACATCGTCTTCGAGCACCCGGGCCGGGAGACCTTCGGCGCCAGCGTCTATGTCACCCGCAAGGGCGGCACGATCGTCACCTGCGCCTCCACCTCGGGCTACCACCACGAGTACGACAACCGCTATCTGTGGATGTCGCTGAAGAAGATCGTGGGCTCGCACTTCGCCAACTACCGCGAGGCCTGGGAGGCCAACCGGCTGGTCGCCAAGGGGAAGATCCACCCGACGCTGTCCAAGACCTACCGGCTCGAGGACACCGGCCAGGCCGCGTACGACGTGCACCGCAACCTCCACCAGGGCAAGGTCGGGGTGCTCGCCCTGGCCCCCGAGGAGGGCATGGGCGTGCGCGACGAGGAATTGCGGGCGCAGCACATCGAAGCCATCAACCGCTTCAAGGACGCCTAGAGATGACAGAACGTCACAAAGACCGCCCCTGGCTGATGCGCACCTACGCCGGGCACTCCACCGCCGAGGCGTCCAACGAGCTCTACCGGCGCAATCTGGCCAAGGGCCAGACCGGCCTCTCGGTCGCGTTCGACCTGCCGACGCAGACCGGGTACGACCCCGACCACGTCCTCGCCCGCGGCGAGGTCGGCCGGGTCGGGGTCCCGGTCTCCCAACTGGGGGACATGCGGCTGCTGTTCAAGGACATTCCGCTGGAGCGGATGAACACCTCGATGACCATCAACGCCACCGCCATGTGGCTGCTGGCGATGTATCAGGTGGTCGCGGAGGAGCAGGGCGCGGACATCACCAGGCTGCAGGGAACGACACAGAACGACATCGTCAAGGAGTACCTCTCGCGCGGGACGCACGTCTTCCCGCCGGGGCCGTCGTTGCGGCTGACCACGGACATGATCACTTACACGGTCAACAACATCCCGAAGTGGAACCCGATCAACATCTGCAGTTACCACCTGCAGGAGGCGGGGGCCACTCCGGTCCAGGAGATCTCATACGCGATGTCCACCGCGATCGCCGTCCTCGACTCGGTGTTCGCATCCGGCCAGGTCCCCGAGGACCGCAAGGGCGAAGTCGTCGCCCGGATCTCCTTCTTCGTCAACGCGGGCGTCCGGTTCATCGAGGAGATGTGCAAGATGCGCGCCTTCGGCCGCATCTGGGACACCATCACCCGGGACCGCTATGGCATCCACAACGCCAGGCAGCGCCGCTTCCGCTATGGCGTCCAGGTCAACTCCCTCGGCCTGACCGAGGCGCAGCCGGAGAACAACGTCCAGCGCATCGTGCTGGAGATGCTGGCCGTCACCCTCTCCAAGGACGCGCGCGCCCGCGCCGTCCAGCTGCCCGCCTGGAACGAGGCGCTGGGCCTGCCCCGCCCCTGGGACCAGCAGTGGTCGCTGCGCATCCAGCAGGTGCTCGCCCATGAGAGCGATCTGCTGGAGTACGAGGACATCTTCGCCGGATCGCAGGTCATCGAGGGCAAGGTCGACGCCCTCGTCGAGCAGTGCACGGCCGAGATCGACCGCATCCAGGGAATGGGCGGTGCGCTGGCGGCCGTCGAATCCGGCTATCTCAAGGCCCAGTTGGTCGCCTCGCACGCCGAACGGCGGGCCCGGATCGAGGCGGGCGAGGAGAAGATCGTCGGCGTCAACTGCTATGCGGCCACCGAGCCCAGCCCGCTCACCGCCGATCTCGACACCGCCATCATGACCGTCGACCCGGCGAATGAATCGCGCGTGGTGGCCGCCCTGCACTCCTGGCGCGACAACCGTGACGAGCACCGGGCCCAGGAGGCGCTGTCCGTTCTCAAGAAGACGGCGGCGGGCTCCGAGAACCTGATGCCGGCCACCCTGGAATGCGTACGCTCCGGGGTCACCACCGGCGAGTGGTCCTGGGCGCTGCGCGATGTGTTCGGCGAGTTCCGCGCCCCCACCGGCGTCAGCGGCGCGCCGCTCGCCGTCACCGCCGAGGCGGGCACCCCGCTCGCGGCGGTCCGTACCAAGGTCACCCGCACCGCGGCCGAACTGGGCGGCGGCAGGCTGCGGCTGCTGGTGGGCAAGCCCGGCCTGGACGGCCACTCCAACGGCGCCGAGCAGATCGCGGTACGGGCCCGGGACGCCGGGTTCGAGGTGGTCTACCAGGGCATCCGGCTCACCCCGGAACAGATCGTCTCGGCGGCCGTCGCCGAGGATGTGCACTGCGTCGGCCTGTCGATCCTCTCCGGCTCGCACGCCGCGCTGGTGCCGGACGTACTGGCCCGGCTGCGCGGCGCGGGGGCGGCGGACCTGCCCGTGATCGTCGGTGGCATCATCCCGTCCGCCGACGCCGACGCCCTGCGGGCGGCCGGGGTCGCGGCCGTCTTCACACCCAAGGACTTCGGAATCACCGAGATCATCGGCCGTATCGTCGATGAGATCCGCAAAGCGAACCACCTCGACCCCCTGGAGGCCTCCTGATGGCTGTCAACCGACTGCGGCCGCGCCGCTCCTGTCTCGCCGTCCCCGGCAGCAACCCGCGTTTTCTGGAGAAGGCCCAGGGCCTGCCGGCCGACCAGGTCTTCCTGGATCTGGAGGACGCCTGTGCTCCGCTGGTCAAGGAGAGCGCCCGCCACCAGGTCGTCGATGCGCTCAACAACGGCGACTGGACGGGGAAGACCAGGGTCGTCCGGGTCAATGACTGGACCACGCACTGGACGTACCGGGACGTCATCACGGTCGTGGAGGGCGCGGGCCCGAACCTCGACTGCATCATGCTGCCCAAGGTGCAGGACGCCCAGCAGATCGTGGCCCTGGACCTGCTGCTGACGCAGATCGAGAAGACCATGGGCTTCGAGGTCGGGCGGATCGGCATCGAGGCGCAGATCGAGAACGCCAGGGGCCTGGTGAACGTGGACGGCATCGCCGCCGCGTCGCCGCGCCTGGAGACCATCGTCTTCGGCCCGGCCGACTTCATGGCCTCCATCAATATGAAGTCCCTGGTCGTCGGCGAGCAGCCGCCCGGCTATGGCGCGGATGCCTACCACTACATCCTGATGCGGATCCTGATGGCGGCCCGGGCCCATGACCTCCAGGCCATCGACGGCCCCTACCTCCAGATCCGCAACCCCGACGGCTACCGCGAGGTCGCCGGGCGGGCGGCGGCGCTGGGCTTCGACGGCAAGTGGGTGCTGCACCCGGACCAGGTGGCGCTGGCCAACGAGATCTTCTCGCCCGCGCAGGAGGACTACGACCACGCCGAGCTGATCCTGGACGCCTATGACTACTACACCTCCGAGGCGGGCGGCGCGAAGGGCTCCGCGATGCTCGGCGACGAGATGATCGACGAGGCCAGCCGGAAGATGGCCCTGGTCGTCGCGGGCAAGGGCCGGGCGTCGGGAATGACCCGTACGTCGAAGTTCGAGATCCCGGAGGCATGAGCGAGATGCAATTCGGCCGCACCTATGAAGAGTTCACCGTCGGCGATGTCTACAAGCACTGGCCCGGCAAGACGGTCACCGAATACGACGACCACCTCTTCTGTCTGCTCACCATGAATCACCATCCCTTGCACCTGGACACCAACTACGCGGAGCGGACGACCGACTTCGGCAAGAACGTCGTGGTCGGGAATTACATCTACTCACTGCTGCTGGGCATGTCCGTGCCGGATGTCTCCGGCAAGGCGATCGCCAATCTCGAGGTCGAGTCGCTCAAGCACATCGCGCCGACCTTCCATGGCGACACCATCTACGGCGAGACGACCGTCCTCGACAAGACCCCCTCGAAGTCCAAGAGCGACCGCGGGATCGTGTATGTCGAGACCAGGGGGTACAAGCAGGACGGCACGGTCGTCTGCGTCTTCCGGCGCAAGGTGATGGTGCCGACCGCCACTTACACCAAGGAGCGCGGCGGAGAACAGCCCGGCCGCCCCAAGCCGATCACCCGGGAGAAGTGAGATGGGCCGCCTCGCGCAGACCGACGGGCTCACGGACGTCCAGCGGGAAATCCTCGCCACGGTCCGGGAATTCGTCGACAAGGAGATCATCCCGGTCGCGACCGAGCTGGAGCACCGCGACGAATACCCGACGCAGATCGTCGAGGGCCTCAAGGAACTGGGCGTCTTCGGCTTGATGATCCCGGAGGAGTACGGCGGGCTCGGCGAGTCCCTGCTCACCTATGCACTGTGCGTGGAGGAGATCGCCCGGGGCTGGATGAGCGTCTCGGGCATCATCAACACCCACTTCATCGTCGCCTATCTGCTCAAGCAGCACGGCACCCAGGAGCAGAAGGACCACTTCCTGCCGCGCATGGCGGCGGGCGAGGTGCGTGGCGCGTTCTCGATGTCGGAGCCGGGGCTGGGCTCCGATGTGGCGGCCATCACCTCCAAGGGCGTGCGCGACGGGGACGAGTACGTCCTCACCGGCCAGAAGATGTGGCTGACCAACGGCGGCTCGTCGACGCTGGTGGCCGTTCTGTGCCGGACCGACGAGGGACACGTTGAGGGCGCTGCGGGCACTGCCCCGCATAAGTCGATGACCACCTTCCTGATCGAGAAGGAGCCGGGGTTCGGCGAGGTCAGGCCGGGGCTCACCATCCCTGGCAAGATCGAGAAGATGGGCTACAAGGGCGTCGACACCACCGAACTGATCATGGACGGGCTGCGCGTTCCGGCCGCCCGGGTGCTGGGCGGGACCACCGGCCGGGGCTTCTACCAGATGATGGACGGCGTCGAGGTCGGCCGGGTCAATGTGGCAGCGCGTGGCTGTGGCGTCGCACAGCGTGCCTTCGAACTGGGCGTCTCCTACGCCCAGCAGCGCCACACCTTCGGCAAGCCGATCGCCCAGCACCAGGCGATTCAGTTCAAGCTTGCAGAAATGGGGACAAAGGTAGAAACCGCACATGCGATGATGGTCAGTGCGGCACGAAAGAAGGATTCGGGTCAGCGCAACGACCTCGAAGCCGGAATGGCCAAGTACCTCGCCTCCGAGTACTGCAAGGAGGTGGTCGAGGACGCCTTCCGCATCCACGGCGGCTACGGCTTCTCCAAGGAGTACGAGATCGAGCGCCTCTACCGCGAGGCCCCGATGCTGCTCATCGGCGAGGGCACGGCGGAGATCCAGAAAATGATCATCGGGCGTCGGCTACTCGAGGAGTACCGGATCCAGGGATAATTGTCCGGAAAGGGGCGTTTTATCCGAGAAGTAGCTCACACCCAGTCATCGATGTTCGGCCATTGACTGGCCCTGGCGCTTAGCCAGTTGTCCGTCCTACCCGATAGCATCGGCCGGAAAAGCCGCCGTCCCCCAATCGTTACGCGGCACCCTCCGCTACGAAGGTCACCCATGCCCCACAGCTCTTCCTCTGCATCACGCGACAGCCTCGTCGGTGTACGCCTCGCGCGCGGAGCATCGCCGTGGCTCCTCCCGACCGTCGCCACGGCAGCGGTCAGCCTCACCCGCGCCCGCCGCTCCGGGCGCTGGGCGGCGCTGGCCGTGCCCGCCACCGCGCTCGCGGCGGGCATGCTGTGGTTCTTCCGCGATCCCGAGCGCGAGATCGCCCAGGGCCGGGTCATCTCCCCGGCCGACGGCGTGGTGCAGAGCATCATGCCGTGGAAGGACGGGCGCACCCGCGTCGCGATCTTCATGAGCCCGTTGAACGTCCACGTCAACCGCGCGCCGCTGGCCGGCACGGTGACTTCGGTCGAGCACATTCCCGGTGGGTTCGTACCGGCGTTCAACAAGGAGAGCGAGCACAACGAGCGCGTCGTCTGGCACTTCGACACCGAGCTCGGTGACATCGAAATGGTCCAGATCGCCGGCGCGGTCGCCCGGCGCATCGTCCCGTATGTGCCGCAGAGCACCAAGGTGGAGCAGGGCGAGCGCATCGGCCTGATCCGTTTCGGCTCGCGCGTCGACATCTACCTCCCCGAGGGCGTCGAGGTGGCTGTCGAGGTCGGCCAGGCCACCACTGCAGGGGTGACTCGCCTTGACCGTGATTGATCCTGACACACAGGCCGCATGGGTCCCGGAAGCGGAGCCCGAGGACGACGTCGATGACATGCCGCTGTCGACGCGGCTGTCAATAGCGGACACCCTCACCCTGGGCAACGCGATCTGCGGCTTCATGGCGGTGTACTTCACCACCACCGGCGTCCTGATGCCCCACCTGACCGGCAATGACGACGGCGGCATGGCCCGCAACAGCGCCGCCACCGCCGTGATGCTGATGCTGCTCGCGTCGGTCTTCGACCTCTTCGACGGGCTGGTGGCACGCAAGCTGCGCAGCTCGGCGATGGGGGCGGAGCTGGACAATCTCTCCGACCTGATCAGCTTTGGCCTCGCACCCGCGTATTTCGTCGTGGTGTGGGGCGTGGTCGCGCCGAACGCCCACCAGAAGGTGTCGGCGGTGGCCGCGGTCGTGCTGCTTCTCTCGGTCGTCCTGCGCCTGGCCCGCTTCTCCTGCGTGCCGATGCGGGACGGCATCTTCCAGGGGATGCCGAGCCCCTTCGGAGCGCTGACCGTCGTCTCCGTCGTGCTGCTGGAGCTCCCCTTCATCCCCACCCTGCTGGCCATCTTCGGCGTGGCCTGGCTGATGGTGAGCCGCGTCGAGTACCCCAAGCCGCGGGGCCGCCTGGCGGTCGCGATGCTCAGCTGGATCGTGCTCAGCATGGGGCTGCTGGCCGCCTGGGCCTTCGACGCCCCCGGCGGTGAACTGCTGCTCCAGACGGGCTGTGCGCTCCAGCTCGTGCTGGGCGCGGTGATCCCGCTCTTCGCGACGGCCCGCCGGGTCAACACCTTCCGCGACAACCGCCGCGAGGCGCGAGCGCAGCCGTAACACCCGCCGTACCTGAGGGCCCCGGGCAGTTGCCCGGGGCCCCACGCATTTCCGCACCCGCCGAAGGCGGCGTGCCCGCCCGCCGGCGGTCAGCCGAAGCAGTCCACCGCAACCCGCTCGGCGACCCGCTCCAGCAGCGGCCCCGCTTCGGCCATGCACCGCACCGGGTCCGGCTCGAGCTCGGTGAGGGCGTACGCACGCTCGATCCCCACCTCGGCCAGCACCGCGGGCGCCAGCGTCAGCCGCCCGCAAACGGCCACCACCCGCTTGCCCCGCGCGTGGGCCCGCCGCGCCACCCCGGCCGGCGCCTTGCCATGGAGCGTCTGCTCGTCCAGCGCCCCCTCCCCCGTGATCACCAGGTCCACCCCCGCCAGCGCCTCCGCAAACCCCAGCGCCTCCAGCATCACCTCGATACCGGGCCGGAACACCGCGTCGAGCCCGACCATGGCTCCGTATCCGACGCCTCCGCCCGCCCCCGCCCCGGGCGCGCCCGCCCGGCCCAGCACCCGCGCATACCGGGCAAGCGCGGCGTCCAGCAGGGCGACGTCCTCCGGAGAAGCCCCCTTCTGCGGCCCATAGACGGCGGCCGCCCCCGCCGGCCCGGTCAGCGGATTGTCGACATCGCTCGCGAGCACGACCCTCGTATCACGCAGCCGGGCGTCGAGCCCCGACAGGTCCGCCCGGGCCAGCGCGGCCAGCCCGCCCCCGCCGGGCCCGAGGTCCCGCCCGTCCGCGTCGAGGAACCGCGCCCCGAGGGCGGTCAGCATTCCGGCCCCGCCGTCCGTACCGGCGCTCCCGCCCACCCCCAGCACAATCTCCCGCGCCCCGGCATCGAGCGCCGCCCGCACCAGCTCCCCGGTCCCGAACGAATCGGCCCGCAGGGGCGCCGGGCGAGGAGCGCGTCGCAGCCCCGACGCCTCCGCCATCTCCACCACCGCCGTGGTGCCCCGTAGCGCATAGGCCGCCGTGACCGGTTCGCCCAGCGGTCCGCGCACCCGCACCGCACGGCGGTCGAACCCGGCGGCCACCGCCGCATCGACCGTCCCGTCGCCGCCGTCCGCGACCGGCAGCGAGGTGACGGCCAGCTCCGGCGCCGCCCGTCGCAACCCGGCCGTCACATGTGCGGCGACCTGCACCGCCGTCAACGAGCCCTTGAACTTGTCCGCGGCCACCAGCACCCGCCGAACACCGGCCATCCCGCATCCCCTTGCCTCCGGCCCGCGCCCTGCGCGGGCAGTCGCGCCGCAGCGACCCTATCCAGCAGGTCCGGGCCCTGCCCATCCCCCGAGGCGGCGTGCCAGACCACCCGATATGCCATATCCCGGCCATAGTGGGGCGACATGAGCACCGAGCACACCGATGCCCCTCGGCCACCGGACGGGGCGCAGGCCGAGCCCCCGGACCTCCCCCTCGTCGTCATCGGGGCCGTCGCCGTCCTGGCGGTGGTCGCCTGGGCGGCGCTGGGGAAGCGCTCCTTCGACCGGGTGTCGACGGACGCCCTCGGCTGGGTGCTGTCCAACTTCGCCTGGCTGTTCGTCATCGCGGCCGATGTGTTTCTCGCGCTGTGCGTGGTCATCGCCATCAGCCGCTACGGCCGGATCAGGCTGGGCGCGGACGACGACCAGCCCGAGTTCGGCAATCTCGCCTGGATCGCGATGATGTTCAGCGCGGGCATGGGCATCGGCCTGATGTTCTACGGCGTGGCCGAACCGCTCCAGCACTTCGTTGCCCCGCCACCGGGCAGCGGCGTCGATCCGGACACCCCCGCGGCCGCCCGCACCGCCCTGGAGTACTCCTTCTTCCACTGGACCCTGCACCCCTGGGCGATCTATGGCATGGCCGGTCTCGCGCTCGCCTACGCCGGATTCCGCAAGGGCCGTGGCAACCGGCTCAGTTCGGTGTTCGTCCCGCTGCTCGGCGAGCGGCGCGCGGCCGGCTGGCCCGGGCGGCTCATCGATCTGCTCGCCGTCTTCGCCACCGTCTTCGGCACGGCCACCAGCCTGGGCCTGGGCGCGCTCCAGGTGTCCAAGGGCCTCAGCATCACCACCGGCGTCAAGGACTCCACCGCACTGGAGCTGATCATCATCGGCTCCTTGTCGGCCGCCTTCGTCCTCTCCGCCTTCTCCGGGCTGCACAAGGGCGTCAAATGGCTGAGCACGCTCAACATCCTGCTGGCCGCCGGTCTGATGCTCTTTGTCTTCTTCCTGGGGCCGACGGTGTTCGTTCTCAACACCATCCCGGCCGCCACCGGCGGCTACCTCCACGACCTGCTGACCCTCGCGACCCGCACCGGGGCCTTCACCGACTCGAAGTGGCTCGGCGCCTGGACGGTCTTCTACTGGGCCTGGTGGCTCTCCTGGGCCCCCTTCGTCGGCACCTTCATCGCCCGCATCTCCCATGGCCGTACCATCCGCGAATTCCTCATCGGCGTCCTGCTGGTGCCCAGCGGCGCGACCGTGGTCTGGTTCTGCGTCATGGGCGGCAGCGCGCTGCGCCTGGACATGACGGGCGCGGCCGACATGGCCGGTACGGTCGGGCAGGGCGCGGAGGCCTCGCTCTTCTCCCTGCTCGACACCCTGCCGCTGGCGACGCTCGCCTCCTGGGTGGCGATGGCCCTGGTGATGACCTACTTCATCACCAGCGCGGACTCCGCGTCCCTGGTGATGGGCTCCCTCTCCAGCCGTGGCGCCCTGCACCCCCGAAACTGGCTCGTGGTGACCTGGGGCGTCCTGATGGCAGCGGTGGCCGCCGTCCTCCTGGTGGCGGGCGGCCTGAAGTCCCTCCAGTCGGCCACGATCCTGGTCGCCCTCCCGTTCGTCCTGGTGATGCTGGCCCTGTGCTGGTCGTTGCTGTCCGAGCTGCGCACCGACCCGGGCGCGGGCCCGGCCCGCCACCATGCGCTGCACGGGCTGGGGGACGCCATGCGCACCATGATCGGCGAGGCGATCACGGAGGCCGGCCCGGTCCGGCACGCCCGGCTGCGCCGGGTGGCGGAGAGCGCGCGGGAGCGGGACCGGGGGGACGGGGAGGAAAGGTGAGCGGATGCCCGGCACCCCACGCATCAACGCTTGGTTGAATATCGCCCATGGACGAGACGACCCTCCTCAAACGCTCCGGCGGCCCGGTGACGCGCAGCCGACTGGCCCACGATCTCAGGGCACTTGGCCTGGCCGAGGGCGATGTCGCCATGCTCCACACCAGGTTGTCCGCCATCGGATATGTGGCGGGCGGAACCCGGACGGTCATCGAGGCACTGACCGATGTCGTGGGAGAGCGCGGCACGCTGCTGGCCTACTGTGGCTGGAACGACGCACCGCCGTATGAATTCCTGGACTGGCCCCAGGAGTGGCAGGCGGCTCTGCGCGCCGAACAACCGCCGTTCGACCCCGAGTTGAGCGAATCCGACCACGGCAATGGCCGGTTCCCCGAGGCCCTGCGCCACTGGCCGGGAGCCGTGCGCAGCCGTCACCCCGACGTCAGTTTCGCCGCCGTCGGCGCCGCCGCCGAAGAGCTGGTGGCCGATCACCCGTGGGACGATCCGCATGGCCCCGGCAGTCCGCTCGCCCGCCTGGCCGCCCATGGCGGACGGGTGCTGCTCCTCGGGGCGCCGCTCGACACCATGACGCTCCTGCATCACGCCGAGGCCCTCGCCGAGGCGCCCGGCAAGCGGTTCGTCGAGTACGAGCAGCCGGTCCGCGAGGACGGCCGGACCGTCTGGCGGCGGTTCCATGACATCGACACCGACAACGGGGCCTTTGACTACTCCCCCGCGGTGCCGGACGGGCAGTGGCCGTTCACCGTGATCGCCCAGGACATGCTCGCCGCCGGGATCGGCGCCCGAGGGCTGGTCGGCGCCGCCGAGAGCCATCTGTTCGACGCCGCCGCGGTGGTGCGCTTCAGCGTGGGGTGGATCGAGGAGAAGCTCGCCGCTTGACCTTACCCTTGAGGGCAAGGTTTAGCGTCCACAGCAGCAAGCGGAGGGGGCGGAATGCGGATCGGTGACGTCGCACGGCAGGCGGAGGTGACCACCAAGGCGGTGCGTTACTACGAGTCGCTGGGGCTGATCGCACCCGATCGGCTGGCCAACGGCTACCGCGACTACGGCGAGCACGATGTGCGGCTGATCCGGGAGATCAAGGCGCTCAGCCGGCTGGGGATTCCCATCGACCGCACCCGCCCGTTCCTCGACTGCCTGGCCTCCGGCCGGCCGCACGCGGACGACTGCCCGGCCTCGCTGGCCGGATATCGCGAGGCGATCGACGAACTGACCGGGCGGATCGACGAGTTGGCCGCCCGCCGGGCCCTTCTGCTGGCGCATCTGCACCATGCCGCCCACCGCAACAGCATCGTCACGCCAGGAGAACCACTCATGAGCGACTTCACCCAGCTGCCGACCGGCCTGCCCGTACCCGAGGACGACGGGGCCGCCGGTCACCTGCCCGGCTTGCGGATGCCCGGGCTTGAGTTGTCCTCGACCTCGGGGGAGGCGATCCGCCTCGACGGGCTGGGTCCCGGGCGTACGGTGATCTACGCCTACCCGTTGACGGGGCGGCCGGGCGTCGACCTCCCGGAGGGCTGGGACGCCATCCCGGGGGCCCGCGGCTGCACCCCCGAGTCCTGCGGTTTCCGCGACCACCACCAGGAGCTGATCGCGGCGGGCGCGGGGCGGGTGTTCGGCCTGTCCGGTCAGGACACCGCCTACCAGCGTGAGGTCGTGGAACGGCTGCACCTGCCGTTCTCGATGCTCTCCGACCCGGATCTGGGCCTGGTCCGCCTGCTGAGGCTGCCCACGTTCGAGGCGGGCGGGAGGGAGCTCTACCGGCGGCTGACGCTGATCGTCCGGGACGGGGCGATCGAGCATGTCTTCTATCCGGTCTTCCCGCCGAACGAGCACGCCCGGCAGGTGCTGGACTGGCTGCGCGCCCACCCGGCCTGACCGCCGCCGGGAAACACCGTCGGCGGCCCACCGACGAGCGGCGGACCACCGGCAGTTGGGCTCTCGGCCCGCCGGTTGGCGATCCCTTACCAACCGGTGGGCGTCGGGCCATGGTCCGGGCGGGCCCCTCAGCCCGGGAAGCAGATGCCGAACACCCGCAGGGTGATCGCGCTGGGGCTGGTGTTGTTCACCCCCATCAGGTAGAGGTTCTCGCGGAGGCTGGGATAGGCGTCGAGCTTGTCCAGGCCAACCGCCCGGCTGCCCAGTTGGCGGTAGCCGCCACTGGCGATCCGGCTGCCCTCGGGGCACGTCGGACTTCTCAGTTCCCACTCCCGCTCCCCGGCGGGGACGGAGTACTCCTGCTCCACAAAGCGTGGTGATCCTCCGATTCCGGGTGGCCCGGCGGGGCCGACGGGTCCGGGCGGACCGGCCGGCCCGGAGTCCCCCCTCGGGCCAGTAGGGCCCATGGGGCCGGTGGGGCCGACAGGCCCCAAGGCACCGGCGGGGCCAACGGGCCCTACCGGTCCGGGAGGCCCGGCCGGGCCGGCGGCGCCGGTGTCTCCTCTGTCTCCCTTGGGGCCTGTGGACCCGGTGGGTCCCATGGGCCCTACCGGCCCCAGAGGTCCGGCCGGGCCCATGGCTCCCTCGGGACCGACGGGCCCTGCGGGCCCCTCAGGGCCGGTTGGACCCACTGCCCCCCTGGGGCCGATCGGCCCCGAGGCTCCCATGGGGCCGATGGGACCCACCGGTCCGGCAGGGCCGCCTGCTCCGGTGACCCCCTGGTCACCCCGATCGCCCTTCGGACCGGCAGGCCCCTCGGGCCCAACCGGCCCGGTGGGTCCGGTCGGTCCGGCCGGTCCGGTTCCTCCGACCGGCCCCGCGGGCCCGGCGGGGCCCACGGGACCGCCCGGGTCGCCTCGGTCGCCCTTGGGGCCGGTGAACCCGGGGTCGCCCTTGTCGCCTTTGGGGCCGGTGGACCCCATCGGCCCCATCTGGCCGACCTGGCCGACCTGGCCGGGGTCACCCTTGTCCCCCTTGGGCCCGGCAGGACCCATGGGACCACTGGGGTCGCCAGGGTCACCCTTGTCTCCCTTCGGGCCCGTGGGCCCGGCGGGACCAATGGGCCCTGCCGGACCGGCCGAACCGGCCGAACCGGCCGAACCCGGCTGCCCGTTGACTCCGTTGTCGCCCTTGGGCCCCTTCGGCCCCATGGGCCCAGCAGGACCGGACGGGCCAGTCGGACCGGACGGACCAGTCGGGCCCGCATCGCCCTTGTTGCCCTTCGGCCCCACTGGGCCCGCAGGTCCGGCGATGCCCGGATTGCCCTTGTCCCCTTTGGCACCCTTCGGCCCTGGCGGCCCCTTGTCCCCCTTGTCGCCCTTATCTCCCTTGTTCCCATTGCCCTTGGGGCTGTCATGGTGGCCGTCGCCGTGGTGCCCGGCCCCGCCGCCATGATGGTCGCCCCCGTCGCCGGGGCGCCCGCTCTCGCCGCCCTGACAGAGGGACACCTCGCCAAAGCTCTGCACGTACTTCGCGCTCACCCAGCCCCTGCGGTCGGCGAGCCGGTACCAGTGCCGCTCCCCCTGCACATCCTCGCCATCGGACTTGCAGGCGATGTGGATGCGTTCACCTGGCTGGTAGACGCCCAGGACCGAGGCACGGGTGGTGGGTTCGCCGCGTACGTACTGCCCGGCACGGGAGATCACCTTGCCGGGTACCGACCGAAGGGCGCCGGCCCCCGCGGTCGCGGCGGCCAGCGCCCCGCCGGATGCGGCACAGAGCGCCAGCAGCACCCCGGAGGTCACGGCGCCCCGCTTGGTCGCAAAGGCCACGAAACCTCTCTCAAATAGCGACATATCGCTCCCTTCACTCTCGGAGAAACCCGAGTCGCACGGGAACACAAAAGTCGCGGCGCAATGACCAGACGGGCCCGAGCATGCGCCCAGGCGCAGCACGCATATCACTCACGCGAGGGAATCCAGGGGATACAAAACGACTTTGCGGCGGCGGGCGACCGCCCGAACCGAAGGCTTGATCCCCCTTCCGGAGCAGTTGTCAGTGACCCGCCTGCGCCGCCCAAGGCAGGCGAAAAGTCGACATATCAATAGATCAGAACAGCCCGTCCTGTGTCGGTGCTCCCACCGCCCCGCGCTCGAAGGCCAGCAGGCCCCGCTTGCGGTCGAGGCCGCCGCCATAGCCGGTGAGGCTGCCATCGGCCCCGATGACGCGATGGCAGGGGACGATGATGCTGATGGGGTTCTTGCCATTGGCGAGGCCGACGGCGCGAGAGGCGCCAACGGCCCCTATGCGCTCGGCGAGTTCACCGTAGGAGAGCGTGGTCCCATACGGAATCTGCTGGAGTCCGGCCCAGACGCGACGCTGGAAGGGCGTGCCCTCCAGGTGCAGCGGAAGGTCGAACCGGGTCAGCTCACCGGCGAAATAGGCCTTCAGCTGGCGGATCACCTCGGAGAATTCCGAGTCGTCACGGTCGCCGAAGTCCACCGTGAGCGGTCGGCGACGCTGGACCGTCATATAGAGGCCGGAGAGCTTACCGTCGGTGGCGACCAGGGTGAGCGGGTCATAGGGACTGTCGATGACGGTGTGAACTACGGTCATGACGGCCTCCGTTCAGGTCGTGGGCAGATGGGTGGCCGCGTGGTCATCGGCGGACCACAAGTATTGAACGGCATAGGATCGCCATGGACGCCAGGCCCCCGCATGCCGGGTGAGCGCGGCGGGGGTGGCGGGCAGGCCGGTACGGGCGGCCCCGCGGCGCACCCCGAGGTCGGTCGGGAGGAACGCGTCGGGGTCGCCGAGGGCTCGCATGGCGATGAGGTCGGCGGTCCAGGGTCCGATGCCGGGGAGCTCCACCAGTCGCTCGCGGGCCCGTGCCCAGTCGCTGCCGAGGTCGAGGCGGAGTTCGCCGGTCGTCAGCTCGTGCACCAGGCGCAGCACGGTGCTGCGCCGGGCGGCGGGCATGGCGAGGGAGCCGGGGTCGAGGGCGGCCAGCGCCTCGGCGGTGGGGAACAGGTGGGTGAGGCCGCCGTCGGGGGTCTCGACGGGGTCACCGTGCGCGGTGACCAGCCGGGCGGCGAGGGTGCGGGCGGCGGCGGTGGTGACCTGCTGGCCGAGGACGGCACGGAGGGCGAACTCCTCGGCGTCCACGGTGCGCGGCACCCGTCGCCCGGGCGCCTTGTCGACCAGCGGCTGCAGCCGGGGGTCCGTGCGCAGCAGCTCGTCGACGGCTTCCGGGTCCGCGTCCAGGTCGAGGAGGCGGCGGCAGCGGCTGATGGCCTCGGTGAGGTCGCGCTGGTCGGAGAGGGCGAGCCGGCAGTCGATGTGCTCCGGGTGGGGGCCGAGGCTGACGATTCCCTGCCCGTACGACAGGCGCAGCGTGCGGTGGTAGGCGCCGTCGCGCCACTCCTCCACGCCCGGGACGGCGGTCGCGGCGAGGTGCCCGAAGAGGTTGTCGGGGCAGAGCGGTTCGCGGTAAGGCAGGCGGAGCGTCAAGGTGCCCGGTATGGACGGGAGTCGGCCCCGGTCGGCGCGGGTGCGGAGCTCGGTCGGGGAGAGCGCGAAGACCTCGCGGACGGTCTCGTTGAAGGTGCGGATGGAGGAGAAGCCCGCGGCGAAGGCGATGTCCGCCATGGGCAGGGTGCTGGTCTCGATGAGGATGCGCGCGGTCTGCGCGCGCTGGGCGCGGGCCAGGGCCAGCGGTCCCGCGCCGACCTCGGCGCGGAGCTGGCGTTCGATCTGGCGGGTGCTGTAGCCGAGGCGGGCGGCGAGCCCGGGTACTCCTTCGCGGTCCACGGCCCCGTCGGCGATGAGGCGCATGGCGCGGGCCACCAGGTCGGCGCGCTCGTTCCACTGCGGTGAGCCGGGGCTGGCGTCGGGCCGGCAGCGTTTGCAGGCCCGGAAACCGGCCTGCTGGGCGGCTGCCGCGCTCGGGTAGAAGGTCATGTTCCGCGCCTTGGGCGGGACGACCGGGCAGCTCGGGCGGCAGTAGATGCGGGTGGTGAGCACGGCGGTGAAGAACCAGCCGTCGAAGCGAGCGTCCTTGGACTGCACGGCCCGTACGCAACGGTCGAAGTCGGTGTGCATGCCTCAAGAGTCACTCTCGTGGGCCCGGGAGGCTCGCGGAAATCCGACCTGGCCGTGCGCGGCGAACAGTCTGTCAATAAATGTTGACACGCAGAGGCTTGTCATCTTACGTTGACAGCATGACCGGAACGGATGCGAAGGACGCGGTCGGTACCACCGAGGCCGCCATGCACACGGATCCCCAGGTGGGGCTACGCGCGGTCGCCGCACTGCGGCGGCTGACCGAGCGCCTGGAGGCACTCCAGGTCGACAGCGCACGACGACAGGGCTGGTCCTGGGAGGAGATCGGGGCCGCGCTCGGGGTCAGCAGGCAGGCAGTCCACAAGAAGCACGCCAGGAGGTAAGGCATGTTCGAACGGTTCACCAAGCCCGCGCGTACCGCGGTCGTCATGGCGCAGGAGGAGGCACGCATGCTGAACCACCCCTGGATCGGCCCCGAGCACCTGCTGCTCGGCATCACCGCCCAGACCGGCGTGCCGGGAGCGGCCACCCTGGCCCGGCTCGGGGTCACCCCGGACGCCTGCCGGGCGGCACTCGGCGCGGCGGAGCCGCTGGGCCAGGACGACGCGGAGGCGCTGCGCTCGCTGGGCATCGACCTCGACGCGGTGCGCGGCCAGGCCGAGAACGCCTTCGGGCCCGGGGCGCTCGACCGGCCACCGGTCAGCCCGGAGCCCCACCGCCGGCTGCGCCGCGGCGCCAAGGGCACCGACGGCCCCAGGGGGCACATTCCGTTCACCCAGGGGGCCAAGCGCGCGCTGGAGCGCGCGCTGCGGGAGGCGCTGGCACGCAAGGACCGGCACATCGGCCCCGAGCACATCGTGCTGGGCGTCCTGGCCACCGAGGACCGGACGACGGCCGGGCTCCTGCGCAAGCTGGGCACCGAGCCGGCGGCGGTGCGCGGCGAACTCCTCACCGATCTGCGGGCGGCCGCCTGAGGCGGGCGTGCCCCAGCTTCCCCAGACACCCCCTAGACCCCCCGCAGCCGCCGCCATACCGCGCGCGCGGCGTGGTGGCCCGGCATCCCGTGCACACCGGGCCCGGGCGGGGTGGCCGAGGAGCAGATGAACACCGCGGGGTGGGCGGTGGCATAGGGGACGCGGGCGAGCTTGGGGCGGATGAGCAGGCGCAGGCCGGCCACGGAGCCGGTGGCGATGTCGCCACCGACGTAATTGGCGTTGTGGGCGGCGAGTTGCGGGGGCCCGGCCATGGCGCGGGCGAGGACGAGATCGCGGAAGCCGGGCGCGAATCGCTCGATCTGACGCTCAATCACCTCGGTTGCGTCGCCCTCCCAACCGTTGGGCACATGTCCATACGCCCAGAAGGTGTGCTTGCCCTCGGGGGCGCGGGTGGGGTCGATGATGCTGGGCTGGGCGGTGATGAGGAACGGGACGGAGGGGTCGCGGCCATGGGTGGCGGCGTCCAGCGCGGCGTCGATCTCCCCATAGGTCGGCCCGACATGGACCGTACCGGCCCGGCGGGCGGCCTCGGCGGTCCAGGGCACCGGCCCGGACAGCGCATAGTCGGCCTTGAAGACCGAAGGGCCGTAGCGGTAGCCCCGGTAGGCGTTGCCCAGACCGGCGATGCGGGCCAGGGCGGTGGGCGAGGTGTCGAAGACATACGCGCGGGCCGGCGGCAGGTCGTCGAGCCGTTTGACCTCGAAGCCGGTGTGGATGGCGCCGCCCTGCTCGCGCAGGTACGAGCCGAGCGCGTCGGCGATCGCCTGGGAACCGCCGCGCGGCACCGGCCAGCCGCGCTCATGGGCGGCGAGGGCGAAGATCAGGGCCATCCCGGCCGTCCCGAATCCGGTGAGCGGCGCGATCCCATGGGCGGACAGCCCGGCGAACAGCCCGCGCGCCTTGGCGCCATGGAACCGGCGGGTGAGCAGGGCGACGGGCTGGGCCGCGGCCAGCCCGAAGCGGGCGTAGCCGACCGGGTCGTGCGGCGGCCCGTCCCACTGGGTGCGCAGGAAATCCCGGGCGAGCGCATCCCACCTGCCGTGGAAGGGCCGCACCAGCCGCCGGTAGGCGCCCGCGTCCCGTGGACCGAGCGAGCACGCCGTCTCGCCGACCAGGCGGGAGAGGACCGCGGCCGTGCCATCGGGGAAGGGATGCGCCATCGGCAGGTCGGGGTGGATCCAGTCCAGGCCGTGCCGGCCGAGCGGCATGGCGGCGAACGCGGGCGAGCCCACGGCCAGCGGATGCACGGCGGAACACGGATCGTGGCGGAAACCCGGGAGGGTCAGCTCCTGGGTACGGGCGCCGCCGCCGATGGCGTCGGCCGCCTCGAACACCTCGACCGCCAGGCCCCGGCGGGCCAGTTCGACGGCGGCCGTCAGCCCGTTGGGCCCGGCCCCTACCACGACCGCATCGAGGATGGTGGGCACCGACGGGCTCCCCTCGTGTACCTGGGTCAGCGGGCGGACGCCAGCAGGTCCAGGATATGCCGAAGGGTGGCCGCGTCCCGGGCCGCGGCGAAGGGCAGTGCGTTGCCGCCCGCGATCCGGAACGGCTCGCCGGCGAGCGTGGCGCTCGCCCCGCCCGCCTCGGCGACCAACAGCAGCCCGGCGGCATGGTCCCAGGCGTTCTCCCAGGAGAAGGCGAGGGCGTCGAGGGAGCCCTGGGCTATGTGCAGATACTCCAGCCCCGCGGAGCCGCAGGGCCGCGGCAGCACGCCGTCGGTGCGCAGCGGGGACAGCGCGTGCTTCTCGGCCGCGGTGGTGAAGTCATAGTGCGAGATGGCGACTTCGAGGTCCCGGCCGGGCTCGGGCGAGCCGGCGTGCAGCGGTACGCCGCCCAGCCGTGCTCCGCCGCCCCGGCGGGCGGTCGCCATCAGGTCGAGGGCGGGCGCGTACGTCCAGGAGGCGAGCAGCTCACCGCGGTGGGCGAGGCAGACGAGGGTGGCGAAGCCGGGGTCGCCGTGGACGAACTGCCGGGTGCCGTCGACCGGGTCGACGATCCAGACCGGGTCGTCGCCGCGCAGCGCGCCGAGGATGCCGGGACTGGCGTGCACGGCCTCCTCGCCCACCACCACGGAGCCGGGCAGCAGGGCGGTGAGGGAGGCCGTGAGGTGCTCCTCCGCGAGCCGGTCGGCGACGGTCACCAGGTCGTGCGGGCCGTTCTTCTCGACGATCTCGTGCACGGCGAGCTGCCGGAAGCGCGGCATGATCTCGGCGGCGGCCGCCTTGCGGACCGCCTCCTCGACATCGGTCAGGTCACCCGCGAGAAAGTCATCGATCATAGGACCATCGAACCACGCCACTCCGACAACCGATGGCGTGGCGGTGGCCACACCATGACCACCCGGTGAACGGCCGCGGCCGCCGGGAAGCGATCCCGCGGAGTTACCGTGGGGGCGCTGCCGGTCGTCCGGGACCGGCCGGAGTGACCGAGCTGGAGGATGCGCCGTGCATGGCGAGTACAAGGTGCCGGGCGGCAAGCTCGTCGTCGTGGACCTGGAGGTCGAGGACGGCGCGCTGCGCGATGTGCGGGTGGCCGGGGACTTCTTCCTGGAGCCCGACGAGGCGCTGCTCGACATCGACCGCGCTCTGGAGGGCGCCCCGGCCGACCTGCCCGCCCCGCGGCTGGCGGCCCGGATCGAGGCGGCCCTGCCGCCGGGCGCGGTCCTGTTCGGTTTCACCGCCGAGGCCGTCGGCATCGCGGTCCGCCGCGCCCTCGCACAGGCCACGGACCGGACGGACTATGACTGGCCATCCAGCTCTGGCCGAGGCGAGCCCCCGATGGAGACGTAGCCGCAGGCAGCAGGAAGCCCCTGACGCGCTTGTCGACGGGGGCTTCCTGTACGCCCAAAATAGAACACCCCGCACCCTTACAAGTACGGGGCGGGATGCCGCGAGCTGGCGTCGCCGGCGTTCCGGGCCGGCACGTGAACGCCCGGACGCTGGTATGCCGTATGCATGCGCCGAGGTAGGCGCAGCACCGGCGCTCTCCATTTGTCGGCGGCATCTGAAAAAAGTGGCTCTGTCTCACATTCCGTGCCAGAGCCACGATTCGCGCGTCGCCGACATCCATTCCCCCCTCATGCACGCTAGATATTCACCGCGTGAAGCCTTTGTGATGCTTGGCTTTGCCGATCAACAACCGGAGTCGCACCGGGTCGCACAGCATGCTGCTCTCATCCGGCGGAGGGAACAGCCAGTACGCGCCGGGGGGATCGTCGCGCACGGGGGTGGGCAGGGAGACGTAGCCGGGGTTGCTGATGGCGGTGGTACCTGGCTCGTTCCAGTTCTGTGCGGTGCCGGGTGGGACGAGGACGGTGTACCGGTGCGCGTTGCGGGAGACGATCACGGAGCTGGTGATGTCGGCGGCGCGGAAATGGGCTTCGATCGCGCCCTTGTCCTTGACACCGTCGATTCCGGCCTTGACGAGTGCCGCGGGCAGGTGCACGACATCGAAGCGGTGGCCGCTGCGGAGCGTGGCGGGCAGCTTCTTCCACCACGTGGTCAGCGCGTCGAGCGGGCGCGGTTCCCCGGACACGAGCCACTGGGCGGACTTATGCCTGAGGAGTTCATTGTCCTCGGGACGCGCGAAGGGATCGAAGAAGGGGGGATGAATCATCATGGGAGCGCCTCTTGTCGAGATAGGAGACTTCGCGGGTCATGTGAAGGCTTTCCGCGATGACTGGCGGACGGAGACCAGCGCGGCGCGGAGATCATGGGGATGGGTCAAGTGGCCGGTGCCGTCCGGTTTCTCCAGCCAGCCGTGGCCGCACAAGGGTTCATCGGCCGACGGGCACGGCAACGCCCAGGTGGCAGGGTGCGCTGTCACACCGGGGAGGCCGTCGGAGGCGGCGGCCTGTCCGGGCGGCAGGAGCCACCAGATGCGCTTGCCTTCGGGATAGGCGAGGACCGGGCCGGGGCGCTCTGCGCGTCGGAGGGCGAGGAGCACGTCCGCGGCCTGGACGACATCGTTGGTCTCGACGACCGACCACGCGGTGGTGCGGATGGGGGCCAGCTCTCCCGCGGACCACCGTTCCCATACCGCTTCAGGTGAAAGAGCGCAGTGAGCAAGCCACTTGCTGCCGACCGTGGTCACCCACCCACCGCCTGGTGGCAGGGGCACATGCAGACCAAGCGGTCCGGGCGGAGCGCGGTGTTCTCGCCGGAGACACGGCGGATTGCCGTCTCGCCCGGGCATCGGCCGTGGTGGCCGGTCCGGCACTCGGCGGTGGCGTGGGGGCTGGGGTTCCTGATCACGGGCGCGGCACCGCCGTTGAAGCGACAGCTTCATGGGCATCTGTGACTGCGGCCCGCAGGGCTTCGGTGCAGGTGATCCCCCTACCCTTGCCTGGATGAACCCTCCACCTCGCGCGGCCGGCTGCGGCGGCAGGTACACGGCGTGCGGCCGTGGCCAGATCAGCCCCGAGGGAAAACGTGCGGATGCGAGAGATTTCCCAGCACGCCGGCGCGCCCGGGGCGACGAACCAGTAAATGCCCGCTTGCTCTCGATGGCGGCGCCGCTGCGGCTCCCGAGGATGGCCAGGGCGGCATTTCCCACCGGGTGCGGAACTCGGACGAGGTCCGCGTGGAGGGTCGGGGCAGCGAGGTCTGGAGGCACAGTTTCTGAACCCCTCGTGGAGAGACGGTTGGTGACCGACAGCGTCCCGTTCACGAGAGGACCAGCCAAGGGCTTCGAGAGGCCATCGAGAGGACGTTGATAGGACCTCTGCACGTCCGACTGAGTGATGGTGCACAGTAATGGGGACCTGTCCGCGCCCTGTGGCAAGGATGGACCTGGAGGTGGATGACTCGTGCCCAGGCCCGCAGGAAACACGCGTCTCAAAGCCGCGCGCGTGGCTGCTGGTTACCCATCCCAGCAAGCCCTGTGCGACGCCATTGATCGTGCCGCAGCCGAGCTTGGCTTGCGCGGCGTGACCGTCGGTGTTCGGCAGGTCCGCCGGTGGGAGTCTGCATCACCACCGTGGCCGAATCCTGAAACCGGGCAGGTGCTGGTCCATCTCCTGCGACAGAGCCTTGAGGGCCTCGGCTTCACTCCACCCTGGGCAGGTGCTGAACCGCCACGTCCCGCATACCAACCGGTTGCCACGGCACCCGCAGCAGCAAGACTGACCTCGGTACCCACACGGACCGCGACCGAGCAACCAGCTTCCGTGGGCGCCGACTTCACGACGGGCACGCAGGCCCACCGCCGCATGTACTGGAGCGTTGCCCCAGCCATGCTCTACCCGGCTGTCGTCGCCCACGCCGCACTCGGCTGCGACCTGCTCACGGAAACGACCGGAGGCACGCGGCAGGCCACTGCTACAGCCCTCGCGGAGTCGTTCCTCCTGGCCGGCCGTATCGAGTTCTTCGACCTGCGCCGGCCGGAGCAGGCCGGGAAGACATTTCTACGGGCGCTGCAAGCGGCCGGCGAGGCCGACGATCCCCTCCTGGGGAGCGCGATCCTCGCCCACAGCGCCTTCATCCCCGGCTGGGCCGGCCGACGCGACGAAGCGATTGAACGGCTGACCGCGGCGCGGGCCTACGAGCGGCGCAGTTGCGCCTCCACCCTCTTCCTCGCGTGGCTCGACGCCGTGGAGGCCGAGTGTGAAACCCGGTGCGGCAACCCGCGTACAGCCCTCCACCTCATCAGCCACGCCGAGGGCCTGCTGCGCTCGGACTCGCCCCACCCATCCCCCGCCTGGCTGGACTGGTTCAGCAAGACCCGCCTCGCGGCCTTCAAGGGCAACACACAACTCAGGGTCGGCCACCTGCCGCAGGCCGGCGAAACCCTCCGCCAGGTCCTGGAAGACCTCCCCCCGCAGAACTCCAAGCAAAGCACCGTGGTCCTCGGGGACTTGGCCGCCGTCGAAGCAGCCGCCGGACGCCCGGAAGAGGCATGTCGCTACGCCACACTCGCGCTCGACCAGCTCGCAGTGACCTGGTACGCCACCGGCATGGACCGCGTCCGCGAGGCCCGCCGTGCCTTGGCCCGGTGGCAGCACGACCGCTGCGTCCGAGACCTGGACGACCGGCTCTACAGGTGGGAAACGACCGTCAGTGCACTTCAGCGTTGAACTTCGCGACCCGCTCCGGAAGTTCGGCTAGGGACTCGAGGCGCAAGGTTGGCAGTGTCTCTGCCTCGGTGCTGTGCCACTGGATCGTGGCCCAAGGCCCGCGGTGCACCAGCGCCGTGAGCATGCTGGCCGAACGGGCCGGTTTGATGTCGTTGTCGACACGGTCCCCGACATAGAGGGTCTCGGACGGCGCAAAGGGCACCACGCCCATGACGCGAACGAAGAACTCGGGGTCAGGTTTCGAGGCCCCCCAGTCGTCGCTCGTACCGATCAGATCGACGTCGCCGGTGAACAACTCCCGCAGCAGACGACCGGCTCGCACGGTCTGGTTCCCCGCGATGCCCAGCCACAGCCCGGCCTCACGGAGGTCCGCCAACGCCGGACGTACATCCGCGTAGAGGTCGTCCTCACCGAACCACTCGGGACGCCCGGCAGCAGCGCGCGCCTCACGCTGCTCGTACAGGTCAAAATCCGGCCGGAAGGCCTGGAACGTCTCCCGGTAGTCCCTCCCTTGTGCGATCACGGCGCCGAACATGGCCGCGAAGGTATGCCGGGGGACGTCAAGCCAGTCCGCCCACGTTCCGTATTCGCGCGTCTCGTCGACGAGGCACTCGCCGACGTCGAAGACCACTGCTTTGATCACGCTCGGTATCGTACGGTGAGCCCCCTCTTGCAGCCAGAGGTCCGCCCTGGGGCGGAAGTGGGGGAGTTCGAGCGCGATGTCCTCGGCCACCAGCTCATGACATCCGGATCGCCTCTGTGATCTCCTCGCCGGTCGACGCGATGGTGTGGGACCACTCATCCTTGAAGTCCTGCGACAGGTGTTCGCGGTCTTCCTCCCGTTGCAGGACGACGGTCCCGCCGGGGAGAACCAGCACGGCTCCCAGCCTCTTCAGCAGGTCCGTGATGACGTCCATGATCTCGCCCACGCTGAAATGGCTGATTGTGATGTTGGTGTCGGTGCTGGTGTGGACGTCTGCCTGCCCTCCGTCGCCTGCCGTGAGCTGGAGGAAGCTGTGTTCTGGGTCCCGTGCTGTCACATAGGGATCGAGAACCTCGTTCATCGCTTCCCGGTCCAGGGGCACCGGTTCACCATTCACAAATCGGCACACGAATACGTCGTAACTCAAGACTTCTCCAGAATGCACGTGTTCAAGAGGCGGACGTGATCCTACAGTTCATGCGGTGAAGGTAGCCTGGCCGAGGGTAAACGGATAGCAGAGCTTCAACTGCTCTCGATCACGTCCTGGATGGCCGCACCGTTCACCTCGACGACAACAGCGTCGTGTTGAAACTGTTCCGGCAGGTGGGCGCGGTCCTCAACGGAGGTTTGAGTAGACCGGAGGAATGACTTTCCCTCGAATCGCCGGATCGGACAATAAAGGAGATTTGAGGAACCAGGTCCGTTGAAGACGGACCAAGAGACCGGGTCCCCGGTTCGAGCGCATCCTCCAGAGCTTCCATGCATCACAGGGGCTCCGCTCGCTGTGCAACTCTTTTGTCTGGCTCGGCTCGAAGTCCCTCTTCTTCAACTGGTCCATGACGTGGCCCTCCGAGCGGTAACCGTCAAGCTCCAAGCTCAGACCGGGGAGCAGCTATCAGGATTTCTTCCCGAACACCTGCACATATTCCGGATTCATGGCGTCGGTTTCCGGTTCCGCAAGGAATCCGGAAGACACCAGGATCTTGATCAGCGCGTCCTGCATGTGAAGACCGATCATTCCTGGATACCGAGCGATCTCCGACGTAGTGTCGCCTGCCTGGAGAGCGCCGACGGCGGACTGGACCATGCTTGGGTCGCAGCTCCAGCGCAGGGATACCGGAGCCGCTTCTGTATCGGCGTCAGGGTTCACTTCCAGTGCGGCTCCCGGCTGATTCCCCGAGCCAGGGCCTTCCACGTAGACGGGCAGGCCAGCACGGCGGAGTGCCTCGCATACCTGCTCGGCCAACTCGTTCCGAGCTGTGAGAACAGCAGCGGATGCCTTCTCAATACCAAAGTCTGACATTGCATATCCGTTTCTGTGCCGGGGGATGCCTTGCGGCATCCCCCATCTACTCAGTGCCCAGCTGAAGTAATCAGGAGAGCGTCCTCGTGGACCCACGAACACGTCGTGTCGAAAGCCAACTCTTCTTCGCTCACGGCCATCAGGTGACGGACATCGGCGATGACATCTTCCGAAGTCAGAGAAGATTCCTCAAGGAGTTGCGATATGAGAGCCCGCACATACCGATATCTCTCCATTGGCTATGCTCCTTCACTTCGGTCACTTTCGGAAAGCGGAAGCCTTCTTAGCGTGGCGGCGCAACGAAGGTGGGCCTCATTGCGGGTGGCAGGTCGGACAGCATCCCGAACACCAGGACATGATCCGGGTTCATGGTGCCGTTCTCCAGCGTTGCGATAATCCCAGCCGAAAGCAGGATCTTGATCAGTGCGCTCTGCATATGCAGGCCGATCATCCCGGGGTACCGGACGGTCGGCGCATCTGGGTTACCAGAGGTGAGACTGTCGACGGCGGCCTCGACCATCCCGGGATCGCATCTCCAACTCACACATACAGGGGCCGAAGCCATCTCGGCGTCAGGTTCGACGAACACCACCGCGCCCGAACAGTCTGTGGTTCCGACCTCTCCGTCACGGAAGGAGGGCAGACCGGCACATCGGAGTGTCTGGACGATGCGGTCGGCCAGCTCGTTCCGGACTGCAAGAATCTCATCGGACGCGCGGGCAAAGCCGTACTCGGACATAGCGCTTCTCTTTCCCGGGGCGATGTGGTGGGCATCTCGATGACGCCCACCACACCGACATGTTCCCTACTGCTCAGCGGAGGGTTGAGTAGACCGGAGGAATGACCTTCCCTCGAATCGTCGGATCAGACGATCAAGGAGGTTCGTGGAACCAGGTCCGTCAGGGGAGGACCAAGAGATCGGGGTCCCCGGTTCGAGCGCATCCTCCAGCTTCGGCTTGCACGCACCGCAGGGGCTCCGCTCGCTGTACAACTCTTTGACCCGGCTCGGCTCGAAGCCTTTCTTCTTCAACTGGTCCAGGATGTGGTCCTCCGAGTGGTAACCGCCGCCCTTGCTGAAACCGACGACATAATCACCTGTCTTGGGGTCATGCCACCCGGGAACTCTCGCGACCGCAACGTTCCGGCCGGAAGAGATCCCGGCTGCCTTTCTGGCCTTGTACGCCTGGAGTGCCAGATCGGTGCTGCCGTAAGCGATCATCCCCTCACACGGATCAGCACTGTGCGCGATCGCCGTGCGGAGGGGCTTCTTCCCGGTACACGCATAGACCACGCTCGTGAGGAGCTTCGCTCCGATGCCCTCGATGGCGGTTTCGGAGAGGCCGGCGGCACGAAGGCCCTTCCATGCGTCCTCGAACCCGATGCCAGTGCGGGCGGCGGCGTCCAGGGACTTGATGGCGTCCGAAATGGCCTTGACCGCCGCGGCGATCTTCTCGCCGGGTACGAACGTGGCGAAGGCCCAAGCACAGCTGGACATACTGCCGTGCCAGCAGTCGACGAGGTCTTGGGTGAGCGCATTCCAGATGCCTTTGAGGAACGCCTTGTCGACTTCCTTGACGATGTCCCAGTTGGAGAAGTGCTTGGTGATCGTCTTGGTGAGACCCTTGTAGGGCTGCGTGTCGAGAAAGACGGTGTCCGATTTTGGACATCCCGCCTCGGTGGCAGGGACGTTGGGGTTGAGGCACAGGTAGAAGCTGACCGTGGCGTCGAAGTGAAGGGTGAACGTCACATCGCAGCCCGAGTTGCCCATGCCCAGGACACATGTGGTCGACTCGGGGTCCCCGACCGGGGTGACCTTGTCGACGACATAGAAGGTGTGGTCGATCCCGGTACCGGCCCCTGTCGAGACCTGCTTGTTCGCCTGCTTCCGCGCGGCCTCCTCGGCTGCCTTCTGGGCCTCCTCGGCGTACTTTTTCGCGTCCTTCGCTGCCGCCTCCGCTGCGGTAGCGTCGGCGTCGGCGCGGTCAGCAGCCTCGCGTGCGTCCTTCGCCGCCGCCTGGGCCGCTGCTGCGGCGTCACGCGCGGCCTGCGCGTCGAGGGCGGCCTGGTCGGCGGAGTCACGGGCCTGTTTGGCGTAGCTTTCGGCGCCGCTGGCTGCCTTGTCCGCGGCGGCCGCGTCCTCGGTGGCCTGGCGGTCGTAGTCCATCGTGCGGGCCAAAGATGCCGCTGCTTGCGAGGCGGCCTTGGCGGCATCGGCCGCGTAGCCGAGGGCTTCTTTCGCGTAGCCGCGTGCGGTGGCCGCGTATCCGGCGGCGTTCGCGGCGTGTACGTACGCCTGTTTGGCGTCGTCCTGGGCCTGGGCGGCGATTTTCTTGGCCGCTTCGGCTTGGGCGGCCGCGTTCTTGGCGTGGGCATCGGCGACGGCCTGCTGCTGCTCGGCGATCGCTTTTGCCCCCTGCCCCGTCAGAACGACCAGGGAGGCCGCCGAGTCGGTGTCGACGTAGGGAGAGCCGAGCTGGATAGCGTCGTTGGCCGGCTTGGCGACCTGTGCGGCGGCGGCGTGCGCGTCAGCTGCCGCTTGAGCAGTGACGTAGGCGTAGCCGGCGGCCTTCGCCGAGGCGGCGAGGGCCGTGGCTGCTTCCTTGCTGGCTTGGTCCGCGTTGGTCTTGGCGGTCTTGGCCAGTTTCTCGGCCTCGTCGGCCTGTTGAACTGCCGCCTTTGCCTCTGATGCGGCGTGCTCGGATGCCTTGATGGCGTCGGCTGCGGCACTGGTCGCGGTCTTCACCGCGGCGTCGGCCTTCACCTTCGCCGCTTGAGCTGCGTCCGCATCAGAGCGGGCCCGCTTGGCCGCCGCCTCGGCACGAGTGGCCGCAGCGTCTGCGTCCGCAGCCGCACTGGTCGCGGCGTCCGCCTCGCCCTTGGCCGACTTCGCAGCTGCTTCCGCCTCGCCAGCGGCCTTGTCAGCCTCGTCAGCTGCGGCGCGTGCGTCCTTGGCGTTGTCGTCGGATTCGTGTGCGTTGGCGTATGCGTCCTTGGCGTCTGCCTTGGCGCGTGCCGCGTCCGCTTTCTGTTCGGCGTCCCACGCGTCGTCCCGTTTTGCCTTGGCGCTGTCGCGGGCTTTCTCTGCCGCCTCCCGCTTTTGTGCAGCCGTGGCAGCCGACTCGTTGGCCTTCTTGTCGGCGTCCTTCGCCGTCGACGCGTAGGACTCGGCGTTCTTCTTGTGCTCGGCAGCCTCGGCCTGCTTGGCGGCGGCGGTCTCCTTCTCCGCCTCCGCCGTCTTCTCCTCGGCCTCGGCAGCCAGCCGCTTGGCGTGCGCGTCTGCAGCAGCCGACTTGGCGTCGGCTTCCGCCTTCAGCGTCACTCCCAGCTTGGCCTCGGCGGTCTCCTTGTCCTTCTTGGCGTTGTCCCGATGCTCCTTCGCCGCGTCAGAGGCTGCTTTCGCCTGCAACTCCGCGGTGTACGCGGCCTCTTTGCGGAACTCGGCCTTCGACTGCGCGGCTTGCGCCAACGCACGCTGGGCGATCGTCTGGCTGTCCCCGCCGGAAGCCCGGGTAGCGGCCTCGGCCGTCTCGCCTGCCTTCACCAGCGCTTCCAGCGCGGCCACCGCGCCCTTGGTGACCTGAGCCTTCTGCTGACCGGCCAGCAGACCACGGCCACGCGGCGCGCCGCTGGTGTCGGCGATGCCATAGGCGGCCTGAGTGGCCGTATCCGATGCGGTGGCGGCCTTCTTGGCTATCTCAAGCTGGGCCTTGATGACACCGAGCTGCTTCTTGGCCTGCGCCTGGGCATCGGTGATGCCCTTCTTCGCTTGGTCGAAATGGGCTGCGGGCGGGACGGTGCCGTTGTGGCCCTTGGGGACGATCCGAAACTTCTGCGGGTCGGTGCCGTTGCAGTCCCACAGCCACGAGGCATTGCCGTTGTCGAACTTGTGCAGGTCCAGGCACTTGTCCACGGCGACGTTGCGCAGCTCGCTCACAGCACGGACGCCGAACTTCCACTGCTGCGCCTTGCTGCCGTTGCACGTCCAGATCTGGATCTTCGTTCCGTTGGCGTCGTTGCCGCCGGAGACGTCGAGGCACTTCCCGGAGCTGAGGCTGAACAGGGCGTAGCCGTCAAGATAGTTGACGATCAACCACTTCTGGGCGTTGCTGTCGTTGCAGGTGTAGATCTGCACCGGGGTGCCGTTGGCCGTGCCGGCGCCCTGGACATCGAGGCACTTGCCCTTGGCCGCCTCCACCTGGATGATCGCGGGAGCGTTGCCGATCCAGCCGATGCCGCCGGGCGACCAGTAGTTCTGCCAGCGGGCGAGGTGGTCGGCGGTCCAGGACTGGCCGAGCATGTCGGCCGTCGCCTCCGCGCCCCGGGTGAGAGCGTTGACGGCGTCCTTGTTGGCGCCCAGGACCTGGTTGCGCTGGGCGGCCTGGGAAGCGATCTCCTGCTGCCACTCCTTCGCAGCGGTGTCCTCCGCCTCACGCAGGGCCTTGTTCGGGTCGATGGGGTTCTTCCAGGCGCACGCGGCGGACCGGGTCTTGAGGTCTTCGACGGCGATCCGGAACTCCGGGCTGCCGGTCTTGGGTGCGGTGCGGGGAAAGCCGCCGGAGGACAGGAACAGGCGGGCGTTATCCGCGCTCGTACCGTCGTACCCATTGATTAGATAGTCGAACGCCAGGTGCTCGTAGTGCTGCCGGTCCCACTCCTCACGCGGAAGAGACGGGTCGCTCGGCTCCTGGCCGTAGAGCGGCGTGCCGAGGTCCTTGACGGCTTGGACGGTCTTGTCGTCGGCCTTCGGGGTCGGATTGTAGAAGTTGAACTTCTCGGTCCAGTTGGGGCCGTTGGCCCACTTGCCCAGACCGGTCTGGTCGTAGAATTCATTGCCCCCACGGAAGTCGTTGCCGGCGAACCCGCCCGGGGTTTCCAGGCCGTCGAGGGGCTTCTCCCACGCGTCTCTGCGCGCGTAGAGGCGTTCCCGGGTGGCCTTCCAGTCGCTGGTGTCCTTGTCGTAGGCATCGCTCAGCGGGCCGTGGAACGCGCCGTCCAGATTGGCCAGTTCGCGCAGCTTCTGTGGTGTCTGGTTGAGGGCGTCCTGGGCAAGGCCGTACATACGTGGGCCGCCCAGGCGCAGGGCATCGGTCATCAGGCACTGGTCGAACCGCAGTTGTTCGTCGGCTGTGGTTTCGTACCAGTCGTCCGGCCTGTCGCTGGAACGCGTTGTGTTTGTTCCGGCGAGGATTCCCAGGAGGTCGGGCTGTACGGCGAGTGCGGCCAGGACCGAGACCGCACTCAGAAGAAGAACGATACGGGCAAATATCCCATGTCTTCGTGGTGTTGGTGTCCGGAAGCCTGCTGATCTGGAACGCAAAGACGTACCCCTTCAACGCAAGGAGAATGGCCTGGGGCCCTGTTGATGAGGCCCAGGCGGAATTGAGAACGACTGGTCTTGCTCGGCGTCAGGAACAACAGGGGCAAGCTGGCACGGGACTCGCGGCGTGCAGGTACTGCGGCGTACAGGCCCTCCCTGTGACGACGCTGCTTCCCCGGTTGCTCTGGCTGGCGCGCGAAGACGGATCTGGTCAAGATCTGGCCAAGGCGCGGCGCCACCATATGCGTGTGTATGCGGCACGGAACAGAGGGCGGTTCCCTTCTGCGGCAAGATGGCAAGAAACCGCCTACAGTCCGGAAACCGCGGAAGCGCCCCCGTCGCCTGCGCACGCCGGATCGAGGCGGCCCTGCCGCCGGGCACGGTGCTGTTCGGTTTCACCGCCGAGGCCGTCGGCATCGCGGTCCGCCGCGCCCTCGCACAGGCCACGGACCGGACGGACCACGGAGCTCCTTGACACCGGTCGGCTGGTCCACGGGCGTCGGTACCCGCGTACTCACGCGCCGGTCATGGCTCAGGACAGAAGCGGGGAGTCGCCGAAGTCGGATTCCGGCTCGGTCATATGGGCCAGCACGGTGCCGGAGTGCTGGTGGGCCCACTGCCCGAGCGCATAGATCGGGATCAGCAGGTCCCGGCCGGGTCCGGTGAGCTCGTACTCCACCCGTGGCGGCGCCTCGGCATAGCGGTGCCGTTCGACCAGGCCGTGCCGCTGCATCCGGCGCAGCGTCTGGGTGAGCACCTTCTGGCTGATCCCGCCGACCTCCTGCTGGAGCCGGCCCGGGCGCATGGGTCCGTTCCGCAATGCCCACACCAGGACCGGCAGCCATGCGCCGGCGAACATGTCCACGGCCAATCGAGCCGGACAGTCGGCCACATAGTCGCCGTACGGCTCGAAGGTCTCCGTCAAGGCTCCTTCCGCGCTGTCGGTCACCGCGTCAACCCCCTTGTCCATTACGCACCTTCGGGTGCCTATCGGCCCTCCTACTGTGCTGTCCAAGCTAATCGATCACCGCACGCGAAGGAATCCGATGAACCAGACCACGATGAAGGCCCTGACGGCTGCGCAGTACGGGCCTGTTGACACCGTGTCGATCGCCGACGTACCCCGGCCCGTCCCCGGCCCGGGCCAGGTCCTGGTGCGGGTGTCGGCGGCCGGGCTGAACCCGCTGGACGTCAAGCTGGCGACCGGTGTGATGAAGGACGTCATGCCGGTTGAGCACCCGTTCGTCCTCGGCGTGGACGCTGCCGGGACGGTCGAGGCGGTCGGCGAGGGTGTGACCCGTTTCGCCCCTGGCGACCAGGTGGTCGCGTTGACCTACCCGGCTGGTGCGATCGCCGAGTACACCCTGGTCAACGACGGGCCGTGCATCGTGCCACGGCCTTCCAACCTGCCCGTCGAGACCGCTGCCGCGCTGCCGACCCCGCTCCTGATGGCCGCCGCGCTCACCGGCATCAAGCCGACAGCAGGCCAGAGTGTGTTGCTGATCGGCGGCGACGGCGCGGTCGCATCGTTCTTCCTCCAGATGGTGGCCCGCAGCGGCGCACGCATCATCGCCACCGCCAAACCCGAGCACACCTCCCGAGTCGCCGCCCTGGCCTCCGATGCCATCGACCACACTGGCATCGACCCCGTCAAGCAGACCCTTCACCTGATCCCCGGCGGGGTCGACATGGTCATCGACCTGGTCAACGCCGGACCCGGCCTGGCCGCCACCGCGGCAGCAGCCCGTGCGGGCGGTCGGCTCGTCTCCCCGCTCGGCGGCCCGCCGGCCTTCGACCGCGGCGTCACCGCCACCTACCTCGGTATCGAAGAAGGCCTCGACCAGTTCGCCGAAAAGGTCGGCCAAGTCGCCTCGGGCGAGCTGACCGTCCAGGTAACCGCCCGCCCCTTCGGCCAGGCCCGCCAGACCCTCGCCGACTTCGCCGCCGGCCGGATCCAAGGCCGCCGGACCGTGCTGGTCCTCTGACAGTGATGATGTGACTGGTGGTTCTGCTGATGAGCCTGACTCACCCTC